>JAOUIC010000135.1 GCA_029884275.1 Gemmatimonadota bacterium
GGCCGGGACGACCAGATCTCGCACAATTTCATCAAGGGCGAAATCGAGGAGACCCAGGTCACCAGCATCATCATTCCCGGCATCTGTCTCGGCGTCACCGCCTTCCTGCTTCACCTGGTGCTCTCGCGGCTGGTGGCGCTGGAGCGGGAGCAGATCGGCGTGCTCAAGGCGTTCGGCTACCGTCATCGCACCGTGGCCGCGCACTACCTCAAGCTGGCGCTCGCCCCGGTGGTGGCCGGCTCACTGATCGGTGTGCCGGTGGGGCTCTGGTTCGCCACGCTGCTGGCGGGGGTGTACGCCCGCTTCTTCCAGTTCCCCGATGTCTCCTACCGGGCGGACTGGCCGGTCGTCCTGGCGGGGCTGGCCCTGGCCGGCGGCGCCTCGATGACCGGCGCGATCGGCGCGGTTCGCCGCTCGCTCAGCCTGCCGCCCGCCGAGGCGATGCGGCCGGAGAGCCCGCCGGTGTACCGGCCGGGCATCCTCGAGCGCCTCGGCCTCTCGGCGCGCATTCCGCTCACCGGGCGCACCATCGCGCGCGACCTCGAGCGGCGTCCAGTCCGGTCGGCGCTCGCCGTGCTGGGGCTGGCGCTGGCGATGTCGCTCTGTCTCATGAGCCAGTACATGTTCGTCGCGGTGGACCAGCTCAAGACCATCGTGTTCGACCTGGTGCAGCGCGAAGACGTCGCCGTCACGTTCATGGAACCGGAGGCCGGCCGGGTCCGCTACGAACTCGCCCGGTTTCCCGGGGTCCTGGCGGTAGAGACATTCCGCGCCGTGCCGGTCAGGCTGCGGCTTGGACACCGGAGCTACCGCACCGCGATCCAGGGCCTGGCCGATGGCGCCACGCTGAGGCGGGTGGTGGACCGCAGTGGCGATGCGGTCAGCGTCCCGGCGGGCGGCCTGCTGCTCGCCGCGCCCCTCGCGGCGAGGCTGGACGCGCGCCCCGGTGACCTCGTGACGGTCGAAGCGCTCGAGGGACGGCGACGGGTGCGGACGCTCATGGTGGCCGCGGTGGTGGAGGAGTTGATCGGCATGTCGGGTTACGCCAGTCAGGCGGAGATCGCCCGTCTCACTGGCGAGGAAACCGTCTCCGGGGCATTCCTGCAGGTGGAGGCCGACCGCCGGGCGGCCCTCTACCGGCGTCTCAAGCAGCTCCCCGCGGTCGGGGGCGTCGGCCTGCGGGAGGCGGCGCGGGAGGGGTTCGAGCGCACCATCGCGGAGAGCTTCGCCATCTCGATCACCGCGATCGTGCTCTTCGCGGTCATCATCGCCTTCGGGGTGGTGTACAACAGCGGCCAGATCGCGCTGCAGGAGCGGGGCCGGGAGCTCGCCAGCCTCCGGGTGCTGGGCTTCACCCGGGGCGAGACCACCCTGATGCTGCTCGGCGAGCAGGCCACGCTCACCCTGCTGGCAATTCCGCTCGGCATTCTCATCGGCTACGGGTTCGTCTTGCTCATCGTGACCCGGTTCGAGTCGGAGATCTTCCGGCTGCCGCTCGTGCTGGCGCCGAGTGCGGTGGGATTCGGGATGGTCGTGCTGCTCGGCGCGGCGGCAGTATCCGCCGTGGCGGTGGGCCGCCGGGTGCACCGGCTGGACCTTATCGCGGTGCTGAAGACGCGCGAGTAGCGCGGGACGGAACGGAAGGGAGTGTCGGGATGCGAACCAGGCGCGTGATCCAGTGGGCCGCCGGCATCGGAGGAATCGCCGTCGTCGCGTGGCTCTTTCTGCGGCCCGAAGCGATCCAGGTCGAGACCACGGCGATCCGCCACGGCACGCTCCTCGTGACCCTGGACGAGGAAGGCGAGACCCGGGTGCGGGACCGCTACGTGGTTGCGGCGCCGGTGAGCGGGGCGCTGGCACGGATCGGGCTGAAGGCGGGCGACTCCGTCGCGGCGGGGCAGCCGGTTGCCTGGCTGTCACCTGCCCCGCTTGACCCCCGGGCCAGCCAGCAGGCTGCCGCACGACTCGATGCCGCGATGGACGCCTGCCGGGCGGCCGAGGCGCAGGTGACCACCGCGCGGGCGGCGCTGGAACAGGCCCGACGCACCCTGGAACGGGCCGACTCCCTCGCGACCTCGGGCCTGCTGGCACCGGAAGAGCGGGAGCAGGCCCAGCTGGCCGTCACCAGCCGGGAGCAGGAAGTCGTGGCGGCCGAGGCACGCTCCGACGCGACGCAGCACGAGGTGGAGGTAGCTCGCGCCGCCTATCTCGGCGCGAGCCGTGGCGCGCGCCTGGTGGTGCGCTCACCGGTCGCGGGGCGAGTGCTCCGGGTGGTGGAGGAGAGCGAGCGGGTGGTGCCGGTGGGCGCGCCCCTCCTCGAGGTGGGGAATCCCGGGCGAATCGAGATCGTTGCCGACTACCTGTCGAGCGACGCCGTCCAGATCGCGCCGGGTGATACCGCGCTGGTGCAGGGCTGGGGTGACACGGTCCAGCTCCGGGCCCGGGTCCGCCTGGTCGAGCCATCCGGCTTCACCAAGGTCTCGGCGCTCGGCGTGGAGGAGCAGCGGGTGAACGTCGTGGCGGATTTCATTGATCCGCCTGGTCGGCTGGGTGATCGCTACCGGGTGGAGATGCGGGTCATCGTGGCGCGTGGCGACAGCGTCCTGCTGGTGCCGGTCGCCGCCTTGTTCCGCGCGGGGGAGGAGTGGCGAGTGTTCCTGGTGCAAGGCGGCAGGGCCGGGAAACGCAGCGTGACCCTGGGACTCCGCGGAACGACTGAGGCGGAGGTGGTGAGTGGACTCACGGAAGGTGAGGTGGTCGTGCGCTTCCCGGGTGATCGGGTACGGGACGGCGTCCGTGTCCGGGACAACTCGAAGACGGGCATCCAATGAGACGGGCCCTTCTTCATCGCCCATTACTAGCATGGCTAATCCATGTCCATCTGGTTCGATGCGACGATGGCGCCCACCAGCAATAGACCGGCGACCGCCACCAGCACGACGACCCCGCCCGTATTCGCCTGACGCACCTCCATGCTCTTGATGTCTGCCACGGCGATCCGGACGACCTGATCCTCCTGTTTCGCCGGGTCCCCCGACATCGAGCGATACCCGACCAGCGTGTCGTTCACGATCTTCGGGCTGAACACCTCCAGTTGCTTCCCATCCACCCGGGTCACCCTCACCTGCTCGGGGGACTTCTCCGTGAGGACCTCAGCCGGCGGCTGCTGGTAGTTCATCCACTCGGCGCACCCCGAACCCTGGAGCACGAGCACCACGGCCACCAGCCCAGCTACCATCCGGCGAGCGAATGAATCGCGCCACATGTTCCGCCTCACTTTCCCAGGACCGCTTCAGCGGTACAGGAATAACACCGTCCCACTGAAACGGCGGCGAAGCGGGCGTGAAAGCGAGGGGATGGGCGGCAAGCCCGAGGGACACCTTCGGGATTGCGTGGCGGGGATGAAGAACTGTGAGATCGCTGCCCGAGGTGGCGCCCTAATACCCGACGGCCGCGCCGTCCTTCCTCGGGTCGGAGCCCGCGACATAGCCACGTTCCCGCCGGATGATGAGTTGCGCGCCACCGGCAGAACCCGGGGCCAGTTCGACGACCTGATGGCCCAGTGCGGCGAGCGCCGCCCGAACCGAGTCAGGCACCGGCGCCTCGAGCCCGACCCGAAGCCCCTCGTAATGCCGGAACCGCGCCGCATCGGCTGCCTGCTGCGGATTCATGCCGAACACCAGCAGGTTGAGCAGCACCTGCACGTGACCCTGCGGCTGCATCGCGCCTCCCATCACCCCGAAGCTCATCCAGGGCTCCTCGCCATCCGGGGTCGTTCGCGTGACGAAGCCGGGAATCAGGGTGTGCAGCGGCTTCTTCCCGGGCGCCACGGTGTTGGGACGCTCCGGCTCGAGGGTGAACCCTGCCCCCCGATCCTGCAGCGCGAAACCGGTGCCCGGAACCACCACGGCGGAGCCGAAATGCTCGTAGACGCTGTTGATGAGCGAGACCATGTTCCCCTCAGCGTCGGCGACGGTCAGGTAGATCGTCTCGCTGGCTGACGCCTCCGGGCCCGGCTCGACACGCTCCGCCGCACGGGCGGAGTCGAGTTGCGACCGACGCTCGGCAATGTGCTCGTCGGAGAGAAGCCGTGACACCGGCATGGTCATCGCGGAGGGGTCGCCCACGTAATGCGCCAGATCCGCAAAGGCCAGTTTCTTGGCCTCGATCAGCCGGTGAAGGTACGGCGCCGAGTTGTGGCCCAGCGCGGCGAGATCATCCTGCTCGAGGATGCGGAGCATCTCCAGCGCCGCGACACCCTGGTTGTTGGGCGGCAGTTCCCAGAGGCGGTAACCCCTGAACGGCACCGAGATCGGCTCCACCCACTCGGCGCGCTGGCGCTTGAGATCGTCGAGGGTGAGGAATCCGCCCAGCGCCTGCACCCGGTCCACGATCCGCTGGCCGAGATCTCCACCGTAGAGCGTCCCCGGGCCCTGCTTCGCGATGGCGCGCAGGGAGCGGGCGAGATCGGGGTTCTGGAACCACTCTCCCGCCTGCGGCGCCCGCGTCCCGTCCACCAGAAAGGTGGCGCGAGCCCCCTCGTCCTTCGACAGTCGCTCCACCTCCTGCGCCCACTGCCCCGCGATGATCGGCGAGACCGGGAACCCCTCCTCCGCGAGCTGGACGGCCGGCTCCAGCGCCTGGGTGAGCGTGATGGTGCCGTAGCGTTCGAGCAGGGCGGCCCAGCCGCCCAGCGCGCCGGGAACGGTGATCGACTCCGCGCCATCACTGGGAACGGCTTCGTAGCCACGCTGGAGCAGAATCTCCCGGGTCATGCCAGACCCGGCGCGACCGCTCGCGTTGAGGCCGACCAGCCTCCGCTCCTTCGTCGACCAGAGGATGGCGAACATGTCGCCACCGATCCCGGTCATGTGCGGCTCGACCAGGTTGAGCACCGCGGCGGCGGTCACCGCCGCGTCGACCGCGTTGCCGCCCTGCTGCAGCACGGCGAGCCCGGCAGCGCTGGCGAGTGGCTGGCTGGTGGCGATCACGCCATGCGGCGCGTACACCGGCGAGCGGCCGGCGAGCGTCGAGGGGCGTGGCGACTGGGCCGATGCGTCCGGAGTCATGCAGAGGGCGAGGGCGAGCGGGAGAATGACGTGGCGGGTGAGCATGGCCGGAGATAATACGGGCAGGACAGACCGGGCGACAGTCCCGGAAACAACGCAGGCGGCCCTTCCAGGTCGCCTGCGCGTTCATCTCTGGCGGCTTGCACAGCGCGGGCCGCCGAGATGGGATCCTCAGACCACTTTGAAATTCGCCATCATCCCCATGTCCTCGTGCTCCAGCTTATGGCAGTGCATGAGGTAGAGGCCCCGGGATGCGTCGAACCGGACCTTGACCGTCACTGTCTCCCCGTCCTCCA
Organism: Gemmatimonadota bacterium; assembly: GCA_029884275.1. Classification (GTDB taxonomy): domain Bacteria; phylum Gemmatimonadota; class Gemmatimonadetes; order Gemmatimonadales; family GWC2-71-9; genus JADJOM01. Next base: position 5,366 of record JAOUIC010000135.1, read on the forward strand.
GCAGCACTGTGTCCTTCCAGCCAGCCTCCCAGGGATAGATGGTACCGCGGCCGCCGGTGCGACCCACGACCTGGAACGATGCGCCGTGGACGTGAACCGGGTGCGGCGCGTTGCCGTTGGTGCTGAACACCCATTTCTCCACGTCGCCAAAGGGCACCTGGAAGTCGGTGCGATTGATGTCGTATTCGCGGCCGTTGATCTTGCTCATGCCATCGAAGCTGAACGAGCGGGTACGTACCTCGGGGCCGAGCGGCGTGATGGTGGAGAGAGACCCGGTCGGGATCGAGCCCCCCGTCGCCACGCCGGTCCCCTTGAACTCGAGCAGATCCCAGCCGGCGCGCGCGTCCCGGAGCATCACCGTCTGGTTGA
>JAOUIC010000136.1 GCA_029884275.1 Gemmatimonadota bacterium
TCCAATCACGAGAGGGTGGATTGTGAGCGGCATGTCGCCGGGAGCCTGCTTCGGGCGATCGCGGATAGTCGTAGGATTCTGACCAGGAACCGTTTGGAATGACAGATGGAAGCCATCCGGCCGGGTGGGTATATCGTGCTCCCCAGATTGACTGTGGGTTCCCAGCAACAATAGGTGTTGCTCCACGGCCTCGCTGTGGCATGCCCTCGCGTGAGCGGTCATTCATAATGCCGTAATAACCTACCTTCCTGCACGCGGTGATGCCTACTCCAGTGCGGCGTCCGAGAGTAAATTACTCCATGGAATTGCTGTCCCGGGTGGTGTCGCTCCGGCACGCCCGGTCTGGTCCCTCGGAGGATTTCTCCATGCCCATCTCACGGCGCGCGCTCTCGGCCGCCTCACTCATCCTGCTCACCGGCATCACCCTGTCCTGCGCGAGCGGCGACAGCGTGACGGGGAACAACGGGACGCGGATCCTGGTGCCGGGATTGAACCTCTCGGCCACTCCGGCCGTGGTCATCCTCGATCCGAATGACCCCAACGCGCCCCGCGATCCTGTGACGCAGCAGCTGGTCGGCTCGACGGCGCTCTCGGCGATCGTGCTCGGCACCGACCTGGCGCCGACGGCAGGCGTCGGGGTGACCTTTACCTGCACGGCGGGCACGCTGACGTCCGGCGGGGTGCCGGTGACCACCGATGCAGCTGGTCTGGCCCCGGACGTCCTCAAGGTGACGGAAGGCGTGCCCTACCTGATCACGGTGACCGCTACGACGGCGACCGAATCCAAGACGGTGGACGTGATCGTTGACATCGCTCCGGTGGCGAATGCCGGCGCAGATCGGACGGTGGAATGTCCCGGTGCCGTGACGCTCGATGGGTCGACGTCGACCGATGCGAACTCCAGCATCGGGACCAATAATGACATCACCTCATTCGAGTGGTTCATCGGGCAGTCCAAGATCGCCGACGGCCCGGTGGCCCAGGTGACCACCCTGCCCATCGGGACGAACGTCATCACCCTGAAAGTGACCGACAAGGCGGGGGCGACCGACACCGATGACGTCACTGTGACCGTGGTGGACACCAAGCCGCCGGTCGTGACCCTCCGGATGAGCCCCGACCGCCTCTGGCCGCCGAACCACAAGATGAAGACCGTCCAGGCCATCCTCGACATCCGGGACTGCGATCCCTCGCCCAGGGTCGAGCTCATCTCGGTGACGAGCAACGAACCGGATAACGGCCTCGGCGACGGCGACACGTCCGGAGACATCTCCGGTGCGAGTCTCGGGACCGACGACCGTCAGGTCCAGGTCCGGGCGGAACGCTCCGGCGGGGGCAGCGGCCGGGTCTACACCTTCGTCTATCGCGTCACGGACGCGAGCGGGAACCGTACCGACGCGACCGCGACTGTCACCGTGCCGCACGACCAGGGGCACTGAGTCCTCGGTGGTCGGGGGTGGAAAGGAAGCGGGGCGGCCAGTGACTTGGCCGCCCCGCCTCGCATTCGCCCGGCCCCCTTGCATCCGGGTGACTGGTCAGCACGCTTCCCCGCCGCTCGTTCGGGGCGTGCACCCCCGGCCCGCCGTAGTCCCGGTTCCCGCCCAGCGTAGGTCCCCGGAATGAAAACGCCTTGGAGTTGTCCATCTTCGCGACCACCTGGCGCACCGATCCGGGGAATGATGAGGTCTGTGCATTCTTGCCGAAGGGGTCAGTGTACCAGACCTCGGGCCCGTCGCCGTTGCTGATCCGGTTGCCGTTGATGTCTACCTGACGCCGCACGCCGTTGAATGGTGAGCGCGGGTCGTCGTATGCCAAGGCGGTGAGTGTACCATTGGCGGTGGCCTGGTCGCAGAGCCAGCCCCTGGCGCGGTCCCCGTTCGGCTCGGTGACGAAGCACATGTCCACAGTCCGGCCGGTGACGCCGGGGAGGGTGGGGTCGTAGAACCGGCTGGGATAGAACACCTGGTAGTACGGATCGATGCTCGCGAGGGTATGCCCTGAGGCGGTGCGGAGGCTGGCATTGACCTGCCAGCTCTCGTGGAGCGCCGCCCCGAAGCTGGAGTACTCGCCCGGTGGCACCAGCATGTGCTGCTCGATGCAGTCGCGGTCGGGCAGGGTCCGCTTGCCGCCGCCGCTCGGGCTGTTGAGCGGCGTCGGCGCACCGACGGTGAGGTGCACGTCGTGGTCGCACGACTGCACCATCTCGCCCGGCGTTCCGATGGCGGCCATGACGGTCATGTCCAGCCGCGTACCGCCGGTGCACTCCAGGCGGTAGACCAGCTCGTGCAGGTTGTTGGTGAAGGCGTCCTTCGAATGGGTGCCCTGGTGGAGCTTGGTGAGCACGTCGCACCTGACTTCCAGGACTGAGCCGGCCACGCCGTCGCCCAGGTCGAAGCGCACGTTGTTCTCCCACTCGAGCTTGTGCCCCACGTGATCCTCATTCCGGACCCCGCTGGGATCCCAGATGGCGAGCTGTTCGTTTGCGTAGCCGAACAGCACCGGCTTGTCGGCCCGATAGAGATTCGAGCCACGCGGGTCGCGGCCATGCTCGTGGCCGAACCGGCATCCGGTGGCCGGATCCACCGGCGGGTGCCAGGTCGGATACAACTTCCCGTCCGGCCCGACGGCCGAATACTGGTTGTGGATGTCCGCGGTGCAGTCGTCGTTGGGACCCGGGCGCCAGAGATCGTAGGCCACGCTCACCCCGGTGGCAACCGGGGGGGCAGGGGCGGCGGAATCCTCGGCGCACCCGGACACGACGACGGCGCTGAGCAGCATGACGACCAGCGCCCCCCTCGGGGAGGGCAGGGTGGGATGTCGCATGGTGGTACCTCCGCTTAGTGGATCACGAGCCCCACGCCAAACTGCAGCGACGAGATGCTGGCGTCGTCGGCGATTGTGGCAGTGGTGACAGTGTTGTTGCCGGTGTGCTCGAACGTGAGGTCGCCGGCCAGGGTGCGCTGATAGTGGAGGTAGGGGTTGATCGAGGACTTTCTTCCGATCCGCCATTCATAACCGATGCCGATGAGACCGCCCGGCCGCGTGGTCGAGATCACATCCCTCGAGTCGCTCGCGCGGTAGCCGGTGAAGCCGACGCCCCCCTTGGCGTAGGCGCCCTTCGCCGGCCAGGGATACCAGAGTGCCACGGCGCTCGCGCTCCAGGAGCGTCGCGTCCCCACATCCTGGGAGTTGGTCCAGCCGTCGAATTCGACGCCCAGGAGCCAGGAATTGGAGAGCGCGCCGCCGGCGCGGAGCGACGCGGTCAGGTCGGTGCCGCTCTGGTCGTTGCAGATGCTACAGTGGAGCTTGCCGGAGCCCGCCCCGAAACCGACTCCATACCAGAAGCCTCGTCGGTCGTTCGGTTGCTGGGCAGTGACCGGCGTCACGAAGAGCGCCACTGCGGTGGCAATGAGAAACAGTCGACTCATGTATGGGATCCTCCCGGATGCCGGCTCCGCCGCAGGTTAGAGGCCACAATGGGGAGCGAAACCGTCGCAGTGGCTTGGCGGGATCCAGACCGCGATGCGTCTGTATCCCAGTGACTTACGGTGACTCGATGACAAGGTCCGATCGCGACCGGACTCGTGGTGAGATGAATCACACGGGCGAAGCGCGAGATTGAAGGGAATCGCACGATGACGAGGCCGGGCGACCAGTGACCTGGCCGCCCCGCTTCACCCGGGGGCTGGCCGGACTGGAATCCGACCACTACCCCAGCGCTCCCTTGCCCGAAACTACGGCAGGCTGGCGAGCACCAGCAGCCCGCCCAGCAGCGCGAGGCTCGATCCCCACATGAAAAGTTCGAACTGGTAGAGGCGGCGGAACAGTACCGGGTCGTCGGTCCGGTTGATCTGCCTCGTCTCCCAATCCCGCACCGTGTCGGCTTCGAGCGGATCATAGGTGAAGGGCTCGCCGGCGAGTTTCCGGCGCAGCCGGCGTGCGACGAGAAGGCCGATCCCGAGGGGGACCGCCAGGCCGAAGGGAAGGCGGACGTGAAGCACGGCCTGCAGGGCCGACTGGAGGGGGCCGACGGCGAATGAGCCCAGCAGGGCCGCGCCGAGCAGCGCCGGCCAGAGCAACAGGCGCCCGCAGTGCCACCCTTGGCCGGCGACGTATTGGAGGCGAGCTCGCATCAGGCTCCCTTGCGGTATGCGGCCGCGCTCAGTTGCGCGGCCGGCGCGGCGGAAGCGCCGGATCCTCGAGCGGAGCCACCAGCGTGTCGGCGTCGGTGTCCCAGATGCCCGCGCCGAGCCGACCACCGCTCGCGACCCGGCGGCCATCGGGGCTTACCGCAAATGCGACCTCCACCGGGTTGTGGAAGCGGTTGCAGAAGTACGGACAGAGGTAGCCGAGCTGGGTGCCGGCGGCACCGTCCATGACCACCAGGATGTCGGACACGAAGCGGTACGCCACCGCGCGCGCGCCGTCGGCCGAGACGCGGAGCGCCCCTTCCCAGTCCTCGAACGGAGGCGTGATGCGCCCCACCAGGGCGCCCGTGGCGGCATCGAAGGCTGAGACCTGCAACTGGTCGCCGAGCGCGACGATACGGCTGCCATCTGCGGTGAACGTCATCGGCGTGAGGAATCGGTTCCGTTTATGCTCGCCGGCCACGAACCTGCCGCGCGCTGCTGCACCCGCCATGCCCTTGTCGTCCAGCGGGAGGAGCCACATCCCCTCGAACACGCCCATGGCGAGGGTGCGCTCGTCGGGAGAGAAGGCGAATCCGTAGATGCCCTGGCTGAGTGCGTCGCCCGAGGGCAGGAGTGGCGTGACCGAGCCACGCTCCAGGTCGACCAGGAGGGAATGGATGACCCGCGGTTGGACCTCCGGGTCCCAGGCCGTGATGGCGAGCCGGCGGCCGGAGGGCGAGAGCTCGAAACACTGCTTGTCGTTGTACGTGACGGTGCCCGCCGTGCCACGCTCGCAGAACCGGAGTCCCTCTGGCGGCGCGATTACCTGGCGTCGGCCGCTGCCGTCGAGGCCCCACGTCTCGACCTGCCCTTCGCGGATGACCACTGCGCCGCCGCCGGCCGTAGTGCCCACGGGAATGGCCCGCTCACGGTCGGTCTCGGGGATGGTGCCGACCAGCGACCCGTCGCGCAGGTCCCAGATGCCCAGCCCCGGCGCAAGCGGGCTGTTGGGCGCCACGTCGCCGCGCCGCGCGAGCAGGCGGTGGAACGTGCCGTCCACGACGATCCGGTCGTTCCCATCCAGGGTGCCGTTGATCGTGCGGCGCAGGGCGCCGCTGTTCGGGTCCCACACGCGGAAGCCGGGGTAGGCCGTCACGAGGTAGTTCCCCTCGCGGGTGAACACCGCCTTGTCGAAGCTGGCGTTCCCGCGCCGCTCGTCATCGATGTCCTGCCTGAAGCCCATGTGCCGCACCTCGGCGATGGGCTTCTTCTCCAGCATGAACTTCGGGTCACGGTCGCAGGCCAGGGCGCCGAGCAGCGCGAGAGCGGCCGGGAACGGGCGCGGGGGGTGGCGTCGGGTCACGCTATATCTGCCTCCATGTCTGGATGCCTGACGCCAGCCTCAGTCATATGGCTCCGCCTGCACGCGCCACGAGGGCGGCAAGCCTATTCGGACTGCCGACTCACCCTCCGCCGCGTGCTGGCAGGGAACTGGAAACTACTCGCTCAAACCATGCCGGCCGGGACACACCACCGCTTCAGGCGTGGCAGGACATCGGTCAGGAGCGCGCGGGCCTGCGGGCTGGG
>JAOUIC010000137.1 GCA_029884275.1 Gemmatimonadota bacterium
CACGCTCTTCCCGCTGGCCAGATCGAAGACCTGCACCGCACCGCCCTGCTACAGCGTCGCCACCAGCAGACGGCCATCGGCGGTCACGGCGAGGTTGTAGGGTCCACGGCCGGTCGGAAACCGCCGGCTGACCGACCAGGTGGCACGGTCGATCTCCACGATCTCGTCCCGGCGATTGCACGCCACATAGATCTTCGCGCCATCCGCCGCGGGCTGGGCCCAGGTGGGCGAGCAGGTGGGCTTCGGCATCTCGTGCCCCTCGTGCCCTCCCCCCGCGGCGCTCTCAGCCGGGAGCGGGCCCTCGCTTCCGGTCGCCAGTCCGAAACGGCGGGACACCTCGAACGAGGCGGCGTCAATCTCGACCAGCTGGTCGTCCATCATGCAGGTGGAGTACTGCCAGCGGCCGTCGGGCGACAGCCGGCTGCCGTGCGGCATGGTGCAGGTCTCGGTACGAGCCACTTCGGTGCCGGTCGGCGTGTACACCACCGACACCGAAGAAGGGACCATCCGTCCATGCAGGTTGAAATTCACCACGAAGGCGTAGAGCCCGTCAGGCGTCACATCCAGCGAGGCCGGGAAACGACCCAGGTAGATGCCGCGCCCGACCACCGTGTCGGGGCCGAGGGCGTACTTCCAGTACTTGCCATCGGGCGAGCCGTGGCCGGTGGTCATGTGGAGGAAGCGCCCGTCGCGCGAAATCTGAAGCCCGTGCGGCCCCTCGAGCTCGGTCGGCGACTCACCCACCGCGATGGTCCGCTCGACCACGACCCCATCGGGCCCGAAGCGCACCCGTTGGATCAGGTCAGCGGACTCGGCGCCGACATAGACCCAGTAACGATGCGGCGGGTCCGCCACCACCTGACTGGAGAGCGACGCCAGAGGCAGGGCAACGCAGGCCGCGGCCATGGCGAGCATGCGGTGCGGCGACTTGCCAAGAGAGAGCCGGTTCATCAGTATCCTTGCTGTCGAAGTTCGGGACGACCCTCGCGTCTCGACCCACCTCAGCTCCGGGCTTCTCGGCCCGCCAACGGAGGCATCCGGTGTCCAAACTAGTCTCTGCACCGCGGTCCGTCATGGCCGCGGCTGTCGCCCTCCGCATGCTGTGGGGCGCTCCGCTGCCCGGCCAGGACTCGGTGCCGCCCGTGGTCACCCGCATCACCGTCGACCCCGCCACCCTCACGCTCAAGGTCGGGGAAACGGTGAACCTCACGCTCACCGCCTACGACGCCCGGGGGGAGGTCATCACCCAGCCCGCGCTCAGGGCGAGTGGCCCGTTCAGCGCCGTGCGCCTTCGCCGCGGCTCCGTCACCGGGCTCCAGGCCGGCAGCTATGAGATTGTGGTCACCGCCGTGGCGAGCGCACCGGGGGCGGCGCCGGCCAGCGTGACGGTACCGATCACGGTCAACTGGCCCGCGCTCACGCGCGCCATCATCGAGGCCGAACCGGGTCGGCCCTACACCGGGACCACTCTCATGCTGACCGCGCGCGCGTTCCATGCGGACAGCAGCGAACGGCCTCGTGCCTCACTCGAGTGGAAGTGGCGCAGTTCCAACGAAGCCGTCGCCAGCGTCGACCGCTTCGGGTCGATGACCTCCCAGCGGCCCGGCTCGGCGGTTCTCACCGCCGAGGCCGACGGTGTGCGTGCCGAGTACCGCGTCACCGTCGCCGCCAGCCCGGTCGCGAGCCTGACAATCGACATTCCGGACGCCGAGGCGCGGACCGGCGACGTTCTCCACCTCAAGGCGACGGCGCGCCGTGCCAACGGGACGCCGGTCACCGATGCGCCGATCACGTGGAGCTACACCTACGCGCCGGATGACACCATCGCCGCGCCTGGCGCCACCGGGGTGATCGACCGCGGGCTTTTCGCCGCCGAGGTGCCGGGACGCTATACCCTCCTCGCGTCGGCCGGCTCGGTGACGGCCCGCAAGGTGATCGAAGTGAAGACCCGGGATGCGCGGCGGCGGATCAGCGTGACCGGGCGTGGCTCGATCACCAACGTCCACACCTCCGATTTCTGGCCCTGGACCGGCGCGGACGGCCGGGACTACGCCCTGGTCGGCACCTGGGGCGGCGACGGATGGGCCTATGTCATGGACATCACCGACCTGGCCAATCCGGTCAGGACCGATTCGATCAAGGTCGACGCCCGGGTGATCAACGACGTCACCGTCTCCCCCGACGGGCGCTATGGCGTGCTGTCACGCGAGGGCGCCTCCAATCGGGTCAACGGCGTCGTGATCCTCGACCTCGCCACGCCGGCCCATCCCAGGGTCGCCTCGACCTTCGACCAGGAGCTGACCGGCGGCGTGCACAACATGTTCGCCACCAACGACTACCTGTTCGCGATCTCCGGCGGGGAGCGTTACGTGATCATCGACGTGCGCGACATCACCCAGCCGAAGTACGCCGGGCAGTACGACCACCCCAACTCGTACGTCCACGACGTGTGGGTCCGCGACGGCATCGCCTACTCGAGCGAGTGGGGCACCGGCGTGGTCGCGGTGGACGTCGGGAACGGCAAGTGGGGCGGCAGCATCGGGAAGCCGGTGCTGATCGGTACCTATCCGACCACCAGCGGCGCCACCCATGAGATCTTCCCCTACGTGCAGAAGGCCACGGGGAAGGTGTACCTCTTCCTGGGCGACGAGATCATGTCACGCGAAGGACGGGTCTGGGAGGGGACCGCCTACATGCAGGACCTCTTCGGTGACACCCCGAAGCGGGGCGGCGTGCCGCAGACCTCGGCGGGGTACACCCACATCGTCGACTTCACCGACCCGACTGCCCCGAAGAACATCGCCAAGTACCATCAGGAGGAGTTCGGGGCCCACGACATCATCGTCGAGGACGACGTGATGTACCAGGCCTATTACGACGGCGGGGTGCGCATCGTGGATGTGTCAGGCGAACTGGTGGGGAACCTCGCCGAGCAACGGAGGGAAATCGCGGTGTTCAAGCCCTTCGATCCTCAGGGCTTCACCCCCAACGCCTCCTTCGTGATGAACGCCATGCCGTGGAAGGGGCACGTCCTCTTCACCGATTTCAACAGCGGGCTCTGGGCGGCGAAGCTGGAGCCGAAGCAGGGAATGACGCCGTAGGCAGATGGGCAGGGGGGCAGGTGGACGCGGCTCGTCGCTCAGGTGCGGCAGCCGCGCCTCCGGCTCCTCCACTCCGACACTCCGACCCCCTGCCCCGCTACTCCCCGAAGCGGTACTTGATTCCCGCCTCCTCCAGCAATCTGAGCACCAGCCTGACCGGCAGCCCCATCACCCCGAAGAAGTCGCCGTCGATCCGCTCGACCAGCGCCGCGCCGTAGCCCTGGATGCCATAGGCGCCAGCCTTGTCCATCGGCTCGCCGGTGGCGATGTAGGCGCGGAGGAATCCGTCGTCACAGGGCCGGAAGGTCACCGCCGTGATATCAGTGGCCTGGCGCAGGGCGCCGTTGGCCTGCAGCGCCACGGAGGTGATGACCTCGTGGGTCCGGCCCTGCAGCTGGCGCAGCATGCGGAGCGCATCCGCCGCATCCGCCGGCTTCTCGAAGAGATGATCGTCGAGCACCACCGTCGTGTCAGCGCCCAGCACCAGCGGCCCCGGCACCGCCAGCGCCTTCTCCCGGGCGAGCCGTTCGGCGTAGCCCACCGGGGTCTCCCCCGGTCGGCGCGCCTCTGGGATGTCGGAGGGGCGCACCTCGACCTCCATCCCGAGCATCTCCAGCAGCTGCCGGCGTCGGGGCGAGGCCGAGGCGAGGATCAGCTTCACTTCTTCTTCCGGGCCTCCCGCATGACCTTCTCGATCTCCTCGGTGGTCCTCGGCGCGCCGGCCGAGAGCAGTTCGTGGCCGGTGTCGGTGACCAGGATGTCGTCCTCGATCCTGACGCCGAAGCCCTCCTCGGGAATGTAGATCCCCGGCTCGATGGTGAACGCCATCCCCGGGGCGAGCGGGGTCGAGTAGTCGCCCACATCGTGCACGTCCATGCCGATCCAGTGACCGAGGCCATGGATGAAGTACCGGTCGCAGCTCGATTCGCCGCAGAGCTTGCCGGAGTTGGTCTTCATATAGTTCCGGGCGATCGTGTCCAGTGTCGCCATCCTGATGCCCGGCCGGACCGCGTCGATCGCCGCCTGCTGCGACCCCAACACCAGATCGTAGATCTCCTTCTGCCGCGGCGTGAACTTCCCGTTCACCGGCCAGCTCCGCGTGATGTCGGCGGTGTACTGGCCGTACTCCGCCGCCGCGTCGATCACGACGATGTCGCCGTCGGCCGTCTGCCGGCGGCTGGTGTCGTAGTGGAGGGTGGTGCCGTTGATCCCGCTCCCGACGATCGAGGGGTAGCCCAGCCGGTCGGCGCCCTGCCGTCGGACCTCGCTCTCGAATGCCGCTTCGATCTCGTACTCCCCCATGCCCGGCCGGGCGGCGCGCATCGCCGCGACGTGACCCATCGCGCTGATGGTGACCGCCATCCGGAGGCGCCCGAGCTCCTCGGCATCCTTGACCAGCCGCATCGAGTCCACCACCGGGCGGATGTTCCGGACGTCCCGTCCCGAGTAGACCAGATCACGAATCCGGGTCTCATGCTCGGTGGTGACGTCGAGCGGCAGGTAGAGCGGGCCGCGGGCGCGGCGAAGCCGGCGGTCGAGCGAGTCGGTGGGGAGCACCGTCGCGATGCCGGTGAGGCGCGCCGCGATGCTGTCGGGCCCCAGCCTGACACCGGTCCACCGCTCGCGCATCGGGACGCGGGGCGGCAGAAAGAGGACAACCTCCGACCCGCCGGCGCCGTCGGCGGTCATCAGCAGCCAGGCGTCCTGGGTCTCGAGCTGGGTGAAGTAGAAGAAGGTGTTGTGCTGGCGGAAGTCGTTGTCTTGCAGGTAATCGACCTCGAGGTCGCGCTCATGGGCCGCAGGGATCAGCACCGTCCCCTTTCCAAGACGCGCAAGGAGCGCCTGGCGGCGCGCCGTTGTCGCGGGGATGTCGATGGCCCGCCCCATCCCGGGGAGTTCGGGAACCGGCGTCCAGGCGCCGATCGGCCCTGAGGGCTGGGCCGGTTTCTGCTGAGCCTGCAGCGAGACTGCGACGAGGCCGAGGAGGATGAATGACCGCATGAAGTGATTCCTGGAAGGAATGAAAGAAACGGATGACTCGATCCCGAGTCTACGAGACGGAGGGCGGCCGAGTGTCAGAGGGAGCCCTCCGCGTGGTCCCGGTCCAAGATCAGCGTGACGGGACCGTCGTTGTGGATTTCAACCTGCATCATCGCGCCGAATTCGCCAGTCTCGACCCGGAGTCCCTGCTGGCGCAGTTGGTCCACGAACCGGTCGTACAGCGGAATAGCGACTTCGGGCCGGGCGGCATCGATGAATGATGGACGGCGACCCTTCCGGGCATCGCCGTAGAGCGTGAACTGCGAGACCACCAGGATCGCGCCGCCGACCTCGGCCAGGCCGAGGTTCATCTTGTCGTTGGCGTCGGTGAAGAGGCGGAGGCCCAGGACCTTCTCGGCCATCCAGTCCACCTCTTTAGGGGTATCGCTATGGGTGAAGCCGACCAGCAGGCAGAAGCCCCCGTCGATGGCGCCCGTGACGCGGCCTTCGATGGTCACGGAGGCACGGGAGACCCGCTGGAGAACAACGCGCATTGGCTCTTCGGTGATTGGAAAGGCGGGAAAGGAACCACCCGGGAGCCCGTGACGGAAGGGGGACGGA
>JAOUIC010000138.1 GCA_029884275.1 Gemmatimonadota bacterium
CCTTCGGGCCCCCCCTTCGCCGGGCCCGACAGCGGGGTTAGGCCCGACTTCCCCGCTTCCCATCCTACTGAATCATCAGGTGCGCCCACGGCTTCCCGGGGTACATCAGCCACGGCTGGTCCGTGAGCGGCAGCATCGAGATGCCGGTGGATTCCTGGGTGGCGTAGGGGACGTACAGCGAGAGCAGCTTGCTGGAGTTCTTGGGCCGCCCCGCCATCGGGTCGAAGTTGAGGCTGTCGGCGTAGAGGGAGTAGAGCGCGGCGGCGCGGGCCGGCATGGTGATGGTGCCGGCGTTGATTTCCGCCAGGCGCGCCGAGTCCACCTCCGACCGCTTGGTGATGCCGGCGGCGCGGAGCTCGCGGCCACGGCGCATGAAGGCCTCGAGCGACTTGTGGTAGCAGTGGGCGGCGTAGCCCTCGATGTCGGGGTTGTCCGTCAGGCAGATCATCTCGTTGGTCCCGGCCCGGAGCTGGACCAGCGGCCCGCCCGCGGTCTTGTAGCCGAGGACCTCGGCGCCGGCCCGCATGCTGTCGGGGAGGGGGAGGACCGCGGCGGCGATCTGCCACGCGACGGTCGGGTTCTGGGCGGCGGCCGGAGAGGCGGCAGACAGGAGGACAAGGGAGGACAGGAGGAGGGGGAGACGCATCGGTCAGTGTCCTTTGGCTCGGGCTGGTGGAATGAGGGCGGCGTAGACCATCGTGCGAAACTTGCTGGACAGGTCGAGTCCCCGGGCGGGGAGCAGTTGCTGCATCAGGACGACGACGAGTTCCTCGGTGGGATCGACCCAATAGTTGGTGGCGTAGGCGCCGCCCCAGCCGAAGCGTCCCACCGAGCCGTACTCTCCCGCCAATCCGGGGTCTTCCAGCACCTCGAACCCGAGCCCGAATCCCAGTCCCGGGTACGGATAGCGCGCTCCCACCTGGTCCCTCGTCATCAGCGAGACCGTGGCCGCGGAGAGAATCCGTGCCCCGTCGAGCTCGCCGCCGTTCAGGAGCATCTGCAGGAAGCGCGCGTAGTCTCCCGCGGTCGACACCAGGCCGGCGCCGCCGCTGAAGTTCTGCCGGGGACCCGCGAGATAGTCTCCCTGGCCCATCGGGCCGGCGGGAGCGCGCACCAGCCCGCCATCCGGGGTCACGGAGTATACCGCCGTCAACCGGCGGCCGACAGAATCAGGGGGAAAGAACCAGCTGTCGTGCATCCCAAGCGGTGCGAAGATCCGCTCCCGGAAGAACCGATCCAGCGGCATCCCCGACGCGCGCTCCACGACGCAGCCCAGCACATCGCTGGCATAGCCGTAGATCCAGACCTCCTCCGGTTGTGCTGCAAGCGGCAGGGTACCGAGGCGATCCATCGTGGTGCAGACCGGCTCCGCCTTGTCGGCCAGGTACCAGCCGTAGCCGGCGGCGGGACCGAGTCCGGCCGCGCGATAGTCGTCCTGGATCAGCGATTCGGTGCCGTAGGAAAGGCCCGCGGTCTGGGTCAGCAGGTCGCGGATGGTGATCCGGTCGCTGGCGGGCACCAGGACCCGGCCGCTGTCCGTGGTCACCGCCACCCTCATCGAGTCGAAGTTCGGAATGAACCGCGAGACCCGGTCACCCAGGCGGAGCCGCCCATCCTCGACCAGGATCATCGCGGCGACGCTGGTCACCGCCTTGGTCTGGGAGGCGACGCGGAAGAGTGCGTCGGGGGACATCGCCCGCGTTGCTTCCCGATCGGCCAGGCCGAAGGCACCGCGCCACGCCACCTGGCCCCGCCGGATGATCAGGGCCACCACCCCGGGCGTTCTGCCCTGGTCGACGTATGACTGGAGGAGGGTGTCGATCCGGGCCAGCCGTTCGACGGAGAAACCGAGGGAGGCCGGCCGGCCGGCGGGAAGGCCCTGGGCGGTCAGTCCGGGCGCAGGGGAGAGCGCCAGCGCGAGGAGAAGGGCCGTAACGCGACGGGGCATGGTGACTCAGGGCAAGGGAAGCAATGAAGCTATGGCCCGGCGCCGGGCGCCGCCACCCGCGAAGGGCGGAACCTGTTTCCCCGCCGGATCTTGCGTCCGCTCCCGTTTGGCGCGAAGTTCCAGCGGTTCCCCACCTGAATATTGCGGCACCCCGTAACCGAGTACCGATGACCACCGCTGCCCGCGCCTGTCCCGCCTGCCATACCCCGTTGCCCGAGGAGGCGCAGTTCTGCCTCCGTTGCGGCGTGGCCACGCCCACCGATCCGGGGGTGCCTCCGCGGACCGCCACCACCGGCATGGTCGAGGTGGCCCAGGTCAAGCAGGCGCTGGCCGGCCGCTACCAGATCGAGCGGGTGCTGGGCGAGGGCGGCATGGCCACCGTCTACCTGGCGCACGACCAGAAGCACAACCGCAAGGTGGCGGTCAAGGTGATGCGGCCCGAGCTGGCCGCCACCCTCGGCGCCGACCGCTTCCTGCGCGAAGTGCAGGTGGCCGCGCAGCTCAACCACCCGCACATCCTCCCCATGCACGACTCCGGCGAGGCCGACGGCGTCCTCTACTACGTGATGCCGTACGTCGAGGGAGAAACGCTCAAGGAGCACATCGCCAGGCAGGGGCAGCTGTCGGTGAGCGAAACGATGCGGCTGGGGCGCGAGGTGGCCGAGGCGCTAGCCTACGCGCACACCCGCGGCATCATCCACCGTGACATCAAGCCTGGGAATATCCTGCTGCAGTCGGGGCATGCCCTGGTGGCGGACTTCGGCATCGCGCGCGCGCTGGGCGACGAGGGCGAGGTGCTCACCAAGACCGGGCTCGCCGTGGGGACGCCGCAGTACATGGCGCCGGAGCAGGCCACTGGCGAGCGCGAGGTGGACGGCCGGGCCGACATCTACGCGCTGGGCGCGGTGATGTACGAGATGATGGCGGGGGAGCCGCCCTTCACCGGCCCCAACGCCCGCGCCATCATCACCCGCAGCCTGACCGAGGAGCCGCGCTCGCTCACCACGTCGCGGGCGGGGTTCCCGGCCGTGGTGAACAGCGCGGTGATGAAGGCGCTGGCCAAGAGTCCGTCGGATCGCTACGCGAACGCCGGCGAGATGGTCGGGGCGCTCGACCGCGCGGTCGAGGGAACCCGGAGCGGCACCGGCGAGGTGGCGGTGGCGGCTGGGCCCCCACCGATGCAGGTCTGGGGGATCTTCGCCCTGGGGTGCATGGGGATGCTGGCGCTGGTGTCCGCCATCATACGCCAGTGGGGCCTGCCGCGGTGGACCATCGGGTTTGCGGTGGCGCTCCTGGCCATCGGCGCCACGGTGCTGGTGCTCACGGGCAGGATGGAGGCGCGACGGCGCGCGGGGGCGGACACGCCGGGACTGGGGCGCTTCCTCACCTGGCGGTTCGCCACCCTGGGCGGCGTGCTCGCGCTCCTGCTGTGGACCGGCGTGGCCACCGCGCTGGCGCTGGCCGGGCCCGCCGGTGGCGGCGGCGCCGTCTCCCGGACAGGCGGCAATCACCTGGCCATTCTTCCCTTCGAGAGCCAGGGCGCGGCGGACGACGCCTACTTCGCCGACGGGATCGCCGACGAGGTGCGCGGGAAGCTGGCCCGGGTCAACGGGATCACGGTCATCGCCTCGAGCAGCGCCAGCCAGTACAAGAACTCGGCGAAAACGCCGCAGGAGATCGCGAAGGAACTCGGCGCCGACTACCTGCTGATCGGCAAGGTGCGCTGGGCCGGCGCTGCCGGAGGTACGCGCAAGGTGCAGGTGGTGCCGGAACTGGTGGACGGGAAGACCGGTGCCACGACCTGGCAGCAGAGCTTCGACACCGATGTGACCGACGTCTTCGAGGTCCAGGCACAAATCGCCACCCGCGTGGCCAGCGCCCTCGGAGCCCAGCTCGGCTCGCAGGACCAGCGCCAGCTCGCCGAACGCCCGACGGCCAACGTGGCGGCCTACGACCTGTACCTCAAGGGCAAGGCACTCACCAGCGTGGACGCCGGCACCATGCGGCTGGCCGCCAGCTACTTCGAGCAGGCGGTGGCGCTCGACTCCACCTTTGTGGATGCCTGGGCGGCGCTCTCCCGTTCGCTCACAAGAGTCTTCACCAACGGCAACCGCGATCCCGTGGTCGCGGCGCGATCCCGTGAGGCGATGGAACGCGCGATGGCGCTCGACCCGAACGGCCCGGCCGGATACGCCGCCGCGGCGAGATTCTACTCCAGTGTCGTCCTTGACGCGGGCAAAGCGTCGGCGGCGCTGGAGCGGGCGCTCCGGCTGGCCCCGAACGACGCCGACGTACTCTCGATCGCGGCCGCCGTGGACACTCGCCTAGGGCACACCGAAGCGGCCACGATCAAGCTCGAGCGGGCGCGCGAAATCGACCCCCGCTCCGGTGCGACCCTCGGGACGCTCCAGCAGGTGTACCTGGTCCAACGGCGATTCACTGACGCCATCGACGCCGGCAATGCCGCGATGGCACTCGTGCCGGGTGACATCAACCTCGTCGAGTGGCAATCGATGGCCTACCTTGGCCAAGGGGACCTGAAGGGGGCTCGCGGAGTGATCCGCGCGGCGATCGACCGCGGAAATGCCGCGCCTGCCGTCGCCGCTTTCTTCGGCGGGTATCAGGAGCTCTCGTGGGTGCTGGAGCCGGCCGAGCGGGACGTGATGTTCCGCCTGACGCCGGCGGCCTTCGACAACGACCGGGCCTGGTGGGGACAGACGATGGCCACGGCGCACTGGCAGCAGGGGAACACCGCCCTGGCCAAGGCGTATGCGGATTCCGCCCTCAAGGCCACGGAGGCCCAACTCGCCGCGTCCCCGGACGATGGCCAGAGTCATGCCCTTCACGGACTGGTGCTGGCCTATCTGGGGCGCAAGAACGAGGCGATCGCGGAGGGGCAACGGGCGACCTCGCAGACCGAGGCCGGGATCAATGACGTCAATTACAACATGATGCAGATGATCCGGATCTATCTCGCCGTGGGGGAGCCGGAGAAAGCGCTGGACGAGCTCGAGGTATTGTTGCGGCGGCCGTACGTGCTGACGCCGGCCTGGCTTGGGATTGACCCGACGTTTCGGACGCTCAAGGGGAACCCGCGGTTTGAGAGGATGGTGAGGGGGCAATAGGCGGGGCGGCTGGGCAGCGGGGCAGCGGGGCCGGAACTTCCGGCCCCTATTTCTTGGCAGTACGCCGCTTGGTCGAGACGGGAGTCTTCGGCGCCGGGGGTGCCGAGGCTTTCACGGTGTGACTCGCCTTCACCGCCGGTGCGGTGACCGACGCGGTCAGCACCTGGCTCCCCGCCCTTGTTCCCAGCGTCCACTTGGTCCAGACCGCGCCGGACGCATCGCTCACTCCAGACCGTGGGCTGGCGCTTCCTCCCGAGACAGTGAACCGCACCGTCGCATTCGGCACGGCGTTGCCGAACTGGTCGCGGACCACCATCCGCACTGATTTCGACAACGGTTTGCCCGCGGTCCCACTGGCCGGCGCCGCCACGAATGCGATCGACCTGGCCCTGCCCGGCTTGGCCGTGGCGGTGGTCACCACGCTGTCCGTCGTCCCCTCCATCGTCGCGACCGCCCGCACCCCTCCCGCCATCTTCCCCAGCGTCCAGCGCGCGCCCGCACGGCCGGCGCTGTCGGTGCGGACCACCGAGTCGATCTCGCCGCTGTGCGAGGCAAACCGGATCGGCACGCCGCCGACGCCGTTGCCC
>JAOUIC010000139.1 GCA_029884275.1 Gemmatimonadota bacterium
GCATCGGCGAACAGCAGGACCTCGCCATCGACATCGCCCCGCTCGAGCCGGACGCCCGCCAGGCGGCCGGTCGCGGCCTGCAGGAGCGGTGTGACCCGAGCCACCGGGGGGACCTGGCACCGGTGGATGGTCGCGTCGCTCCGGCGGCTGGAATCCGCCACATCCGCGACGGTTGTCGCCGCCAGCAGCCCGGCGACCATGGGCCACCCTTCCGCTCCCCCGGTGGATGATGGGCGAGTGACGGTTCTCAGCATGACGCTGTCCAGCCGGCGATCCACCCCGTACCCGAAGCACTCCATCAGTGCCTCGGCGCCGGTGCCAGCCAGCAGCAGGCCGCGACCATCGTGCCCGGCCCAGTGCAGCACCGACGTCACCTCGCCCGGCTGCACGGGAAAAGTTGGATCGAGCAGCACGAAGAGGGAGCGCTCGGCACCGATCGGGTCGGTCTCGAGCCATCGCAACGGACGTCGCCACCGCCGCACCTCGATCCCGAGCGCCTCGAGCGCGTCGGCGTAGCCCCGGGCGCCGTATGGGTCTCTCAGGAAGCTCGACGGGCGCCCGTCGTCCCTCGCCGCCGGACCCTGTCTCGTGCCGACCACCCCGGCGGCAATGAGCAGCACCAGCACCGCGCCCAGCGCGAGCGCCGCCTCAGTGCGGGGCCGCATGCCATTCCGCCTTCCGCTGCCACCCCGCGTATTCCGCCGGTCCGCACGGCTCGCCCGCGTAGGCGAACCGGTACAGCGAGCCAGCCAGGCGCTCGAGCCACCCGCGATCCGGCGGGCTGAGGCCCGGCTCGCGGGCATATTCGAACGGCGTCTTGCTGGGGTGGAACCGCACCACCGACCTGGCGTCGAGCTCGAGGATCAACCCCCGAAAGTCGGCCCGCATGGCCTCGGCGTACCGTCCCTCCCGCGCAAGCCGGCCAGCCTCCGCCCGGTACCAGGCGGAGGACGGCGCCATCGGCGAGGCCGGGCCATCCGACACCGAGCGGGGAGCCGTCGCTCCGCCGACGACCTTGAGCAGCACCCAGCTCGCGTGAAGCACGATCCCCGCGAGAACCGCCACCGCTCCCCAGAGGAGAGCGACGTAGAGATCGGGGTGGTTGTGGGCCAGCGACTCGAGCCAGTGCTGGAGGGCCAGCCAGGCATGACGGAGGAAGGCCAGCGGGTCGGGGCGTGGCGACCACTCGTAGCTGGCGGAGGCAAAGACCGAGTCGAGCACCGCGCGCAGGCTGTCGTCGGCGGGCGGCAGACTCAGGGACACGACCCCGTGGCTCACGCTCCGGCCATGCTGGCAGCCCGGAGCTCGAGGTCGTACGCCTCCTTGCGGATCCGGAGGTCGTAGTACGCCACGGTGAGGACGCAGTAGAACATCGGCTGGACCAGGGCGCTCAGCAGGGCGGCGAGAGCGCCCAGCGCAACCCCCTCGGTGCCGACAGTCCCCTCGGCGGTGAGCCGCGTCGCGGCGTAACCGCCCAGCGCGAAGATCGGAAGCGTCATCACGACCACGACCGTGCCGAGGGCGCGGAGAATCCGCAGCCGATGTCCCCTGGTCAGCGACCAGGAGCGGCCCATCGCGCCGAGCGCGGAATCGAGGTCTTCGACCACGAGCGCAGGCGTGGTCACCGCCAGCCCGGCGATCGCGATCACGCCCGGTATGACGAGAAGCAACAGACCGAACCCCATGAGCAGCGTCGAGAGCACCGCAGCCGCGATGACGCGGCCCATGAAGGGAGCCGCCCGGTGAAAGGCCTCCCCCGCAGTGATGGCCTTTCCGACGTAGTGTTCGGCCACGATGATCGTGGACGCGGCGGTGCCGATGGAGCCGAGCACGACGTTCAGCGTCAGGTTCGCGAGGAACAGCCCGAAGTGCTCGAAGGTGCCGCCCGCGGCCTCGATGTAGACTGAGACCGCCTGCGGGACGGCGGCGGTCACGAGCGTCACGATCAGCAGGGGGGCGAAAAGCGCACGGTAGAGCCCGAAGGCGACGTCCAGAATCCGTCCGACGGACATCGGCTCGAGCTGTGGCTGCTGCATGAAACCTGCTCCCGGGGGCGTGCCCCAAGATGCGGCACGCCCAACGCATTGGGAAGTGCGCGACGGGACATAGATTGGATCACCCTCTGAAAGCCGCCACCCGATGGCCCGAACCGATTATCGCCAGCACCTCGAGGTCGAGACTCCCGAGCATGTCGTGCTCGACTACGAGATCGCCGGCCTGGGGTCCCGCACGATCGCCGCCGTGGTGGACATGGCCATCCTCCTGTCGTGGGGGTTCGCGCTGCTCGTCATCACCATTGTGGTGTCCGCCAGCGCCTACGAATCGACCTGGTTCTTCGCCATCTACGGCATCCTCTGGTTCGCCTCGTCATGGGGGTACTTCGTCTTCTTCGAAGGGCTGCGGGCGGGTCAGACGCCGGGCAAACGCCGGGTCGGCATCCGGGTCGTGCGCGACACCGGCCATCCGGTCTCGGTCGGCGCCGCGGCGATCAGGAATCTCCTCCGCCTGGCCGATTTCCTCCCGCCACCCTATCTGCTGGGCGCCATCCTCGTGGGGATCCATCCACGGGGGAAGCGGCTGGGTGACCTGGTCGCCGGCACCGTCGTGGTCTGGGACCGTCCCTCCACCCGGGAGGCGGGGGCCCGCGCCGCGCCGCGGATCGCGACAGCGTCCGCCGGACCGCCGCAACTGGACGAAGAGGAGTTCCGCCTGCTGGAGGAGTACCTGGCGCGCGCGGGCGCGCTCGAGCCCGTTGCTGCCGCTCGCCTCGAGCAGCGCCTCCTGGCGCGCTTCGCGGATCGGTTCCCGGGCAGCGGTGAGGGCGAACCAGCCGCCTGGCTGGAACGGATCCACAGCACCGAATACGCGCGACGGCAGTCGCCCGGCCCCGCGCACGCCGGAACCAGCGCGATTGCCGCGGCGAAGCCCGCCGACCGCCTGGTGGCCCGGCAGTCCGCCCGCTGGGCCGAGTTCGAAGTGCTCGCGCTTCGCGCTGCCAGCAGGGGGCTCGACAGCTTCGGTGCGGAGGAACTGCCTGATTTCGCGTCGCGGTACCGGGAGCTCGCCGCGGACCTCGCCCGGGCCCGCACCTATCGCGCGCCACGTGTGATCCAGCACCGGCTCGAGCGCCTCGTGACGGCGGGGCACAATTCGCTGTACCGGGCCGAGCGCACCAGCCCCAGTCAGGTCTGGGAGTTCCTCGCCCGGGAGTGCCCCGCGAGCCTCGTCCAGGCACGCCGAGCCATTGCTGTCGCCTTCCTGGCCTTCTTCCTCCCCGCGACCGCGGGCTTCCTCCTCATGCGGGAGAGACCGGAGCTCGCGATGGACATGCTCCCCGAGGTCCTGCTCGAGCGGGCCGAGGCGGGCAAGGCACGGCAGCAGCTGGGCCAGGGATACTACGAGGCCTCGCCGGAGTCGCGGCCCATGGTCGCCTCTGCCATCATGACCAACAATGTCGGTGTGGCCATCGCCTGCTTTGCGGGCGGCGTCTTCGCCGGGGTGGGTTCAGTCGTCCTGCTCGGCTTCAACGGCCTGTCGATCGGGGCGACGGCGGGGCATTTCGCCAATGCCGGGCTGCTGGGCTACCTCTCCGCGTTCATCGTGGGCCACGGCGTGCTGGAGCTCTTCGCCATCTGGGTCGCGGGTGCCGCGGGGCTGTTGCTCGGCCTGGCCATGGTCGCACCGGGGGAACTCACGCGGGCGGACGCCGTCCGTGTCCGTGGCAGGCTGGCGACCAGACTGCTCACGGCGGTCGTGATCTTCCTGGTCATCGCGGGGGTCATCGAGGGCTTCGTGTCGGCCGGGACCGGCCCGCTGGCACTCCGCATCGGCGTCAGCGCGTCCAGCCTGGCCTTCCTGGTGCTCTACCTGCTTCAGGGAGTGCGTGCGCTGGGGAGGGCGGTTTGGACGCCAACGCCCGGCACGACCCCGTAGAGCGCATTCACGGTTCGCGGAGGATCGCCCGGGCCCGAATCGCCAGGGCCTCGATCTCCTTGAGGCTGCGGAGGACCTCGTCGTCCAGTCGGGCCGGATTCAGGAGGAGCAGCTGGGTTTCTGCGAGCAGGGCGGAGAGCGGGGGGCTCAGCTCGCTGCGCAGCTTCTGGACGCGATCGGTTTCGATGCTCACGGGGCGTCCTCCGGAGGGTCAGGAGCGAGAACCGGCACCACCGCCGCCCAATATACTGCCGCCCGCCGCCGCCTCCGGGGGCTCTGCCCTGCGGGGCAGGGTCTGTAACCCGCCACGGTCGAGACCCCCTGGCCCTTCATGGCCGGAAGGGGACTGGCACGAAGGTCAGCGCCAGCACCACCGCCGCGAGGAGCCCGACGAGCCGGCGGCTCCGGGGAATGGCTCGCTCCGGGCACACGACCGAGGGATGGGCCCACCGGCCCCCGCCGACCAGGAGCGTCAGCCCGACCCACACCAGCCAGGCCGGCCAGAACTTCGCCAGGTAGAGCAGAGCCGCCACCGTGAGAATCGCGAGCGGCGCCTGCCTGCGGCCTGCCAGGCCGTAGGCGATGTGCCCACCATCGAGCTGGCTGAGCGGGAGCAGGTTCAGCCCGGTGATCAGCGCCCCGGCCCATCCCGCAAAGGCCGGCAGGCTCAGGCGGATGGCCCGTTCGTCGGGATGGAACCACTCCTGGAAGAAGTGAGTGAGCAGGGAGTCTCCCAGCCCGTAGATCGTCCCCCCCACCTCCACGTAGGCTCCCTGGAAGCCAAACCAGGCGGGAAGCGGGGTCGAGGTGGAGTAGCCCCAGGCGAGCACGCCGAGGGCCACCACGAAGCCGGCCAGGGGCCCCGCAGCGCCCACGTCCAGCAACTGGCGTCGGTCGACCACGGGAGAGCGGAGCTTGAGGAACGCGCCCAGGCTGCCGATCGGCGACAGGGTCGGAGGGATCGGAAGGAAGAACGGCGGGGAGGCGTCGATCCCGTATCGCCGGGCGGCGAAATAGTGACCCAGTTCGTGGACCAGCAGAATGCCAAGGAGCGGCAGGGCAAAGGTCCAGCCGCTCAGCATCAGCCGGGGCGGGCCCGTCAGGAAGTCGGGGAGGAAGGCGAGCGCGCCGGAGACCAGACCCAGAAACCCGCCGTGCGCCGGCGCCACGTAGGAGCCCGCCAGCGTCGCCCCAGCGCCCAAGGTGCATACCACGGTGAGGGCGAGGAGGGCTCCGAGCAGCGGCCAAGGCTCCCCGGGGTGGGGCCGGGTCGGGTGCACCAGCACCAGCTCCGCCCGGTCGGGGCCGACCCAGTAATGGGTATGAGGCCAGGCCGCGAGGCGCCGGGCGAGTTCGGGGGACGGCCCCCGGTGCGCAGGCCTAACGACCCCCTCAACGATCTCCCGGGATCCGGTGCGCAGGATCCGCCAGGTCGAGAAGCAGGCGGTGATCTGATCCACGGTCAGCCTTGACGGTCTGGCGGCCCGGGCCTATTATGAAGCGCTTGCCCAGAGATCGAGCACTCCCCCGGCTGTCCAATCTTTGATACACCAAGGTGCATCGCCGGACATCCCGGCCGATTCGTCACTTCCGACCCATACGACACTTGCCCTCCCCCAGGACGCGGCCGCCAGCAGACCG
>JAOUIC010000140.1 GCA_029884275.1 Gemmatimonadota bacterium
ATGAGAACTCTGTCCGTCACGGGGGCACTCGGCCCCTGTCTGCTGCTCCTGCTCCTGGCTGCGACGGGGTCGCTCCAGGGCCAGACCCGCCGCGACGTGATTCTGTCCACCACCACGAGCACGTACGACACGGGGCTCCTCGACTCGCTCATGCCCCGTTTCGAGAAGGAGTGCCGCTGCAAGGTCAAGACCATCGCGGTTGGCAGCGGTGCCGCGCTGGCACTGGGCTCCCGGGGCGAGGCGGATGTGGTGCTGGCCCACGCCCCCGCCGTCGAGATGCGCTATGTGCGCGAGGGCACGCTCCGGAACCGCCGTCTGGTGATGTCCAACGACTTCGTCATCGTCGGCCCGCCGACGGACCCCGCCGGCCTCCGTGGAATGGAGTCGGTCAAGACGGTGTTCCAGAAACTGGCGGTTGGGGGGGCGCCGTTTGTCTCTCGCGGAGACAGTTCGGGGACCCACGTCCTGGAACTGAATCAGTGGAAGGCGGCCGGGATCACACCGGAGGGGGCATGGTACCTTCAGGCGGGACAGGGGATGGCCGCGACTCTCCGCATCGCGTCGGAAAAGCGGGGTTACACTCTTACCGACCGCGGGACGTTCCTTGCGACGCGTGCCAGCCTCGAGCTGGAGGTCGTGACCGAAGGGGCGCCGGAGCTGCTCAACATCTATCATGTGCTCGAGGTGAATGCTGACATCTTCCCCAACGCCAACGGGGCGGGTGGCCGGGCCCTGGCGGACTTTCTCATCCGCAAGGAGATCCAGGCCTACATCGGGACCTTTGGCGTGGCGAAGTACGGCCAGCCGCTGTTCACGCCGCAGGCGGGCCGGCGGGAGGAGGAGCTCGTCCCTGCCGCGCACTAGCGGAACAGCCGAAGCGGCTGCGCCTGCCGCCGCCGTGGCCGTCGCCTAGCTTCGTTCCCCATGGATCTCCTCCTCGATGGGCTCTCGCACGCGTTCGCCCTCATCCTCCGGGGCGACCCGCAGGTCATGGAGATCATGTGGCTGTCGCTCCGCTGTTCGGGGCTGGCCACGTTCCTCGCCATCCTCGCCGGCATTCCGCTCGGCGCCAGGCTGGGCCTGATCCGCTTCCGCGGACGGCGCCTGGTGCTCGGCGTCATCAACGCCGGCATGGGCCTGCCGCCGGTGGCGGTGGGCCTGTTCGTCAGCATCTTCCTCTGGCGGAGCGGTCCGCTCGGCTTCCTCGACCTGATGTACTCGCCCGCTGCCATCGTCATCGCCCAGGTGATCATCGCCCTGCCGGTGGTGACCGGCCTCACCGCCGCGGCGGTGCAGCAGCTGGATCCACGGCTCCTGCTGCAGCTGCGCGGCCTTGGCGCCTCCCGCCGGCAGGCGACCCTGCAGCTCCTGACCGAGGCGAGGTACGCGCTGTTCGCCGCGATGATGGCGGCCTTCGGCGCGGTGATCTCCGAAGTCGGCGCCTCGATGATGGTGGGCGGCAACCTGCTGCACCGTACCCGGGTGCTCACCACCGCCACGGTGCTCGAGACCGGCAAGGGCAACTTCGACATCGCCCTCGCGCTGAGCATCCTGCTGGTGGGTCTCACCTTCGTGGTCGCCATGGCGCTCACCCTGCTGCAGCAGCGGGAGCGACGGCCATGAGCCAGCCGCTGGTGATCGAAGCCCGGAGGCTCGAGGCCCGGTACGGGAGTCGCACGGTGGTGAGTGTCGACCGGCTGCTGCTTGCGAGCGGCCAGACGCTGGCCCTGCTCGGGCCGAACGGCGCCGGGAAGTCGAGCCTGCTCCGGCTGCTGGCCCTGCTCGAGCGCCCGCGGCGGGGCGAGCTCAGCCTGTTCGGCGAGGCCGTCACCGGGCAGGAGCGGCAGGGGCTCCGCCTCAGGCGGCGGATGGCGACGGTGTTTCAGGCGCCGCTCTTGACCAGCGGGAGCGTCTTCGACAATGTCGCGCGCGGGCTCCGCTTCCGCGGTCTGGAGCCCACCGTCGTGTGGGACCGGGTGGACCAGTGGCTCCGGCGCTTCGGCATCGCCCATCTGGCCGGGCAGGAAGCGCGCACCCTCTCGGGTGGCGAGGCGCAGCGGGTGAGCCTGGCCCGCGCCTTCGCAGTCGAGCCCGAAATCCTGTTCCTGGACGAGCCATTCGCCTCCCTCGACCAGCACGGCCGGGAGGCGCTGGCGCTCGAGCTGGAGGAAGTGCTCCGCAGGTCTCGGATCGCCACCGTGCTGGTGACCCACGATCGTTCCGAAGCGCTCATGCTGGCGGACGAGGTGGCGCTCCTCATGGACGGCGCAGTCCGGCAGATCGGTTCCGTTCGGGACGTGCTGGCCCACCCCGCGGACGCCGACGTGGCCCGCTTCGTCGGGGTCGAGAATCTCCTCCCCGCCCGTGTGGTTCAGCGCCAGGGGGAAGTGGCGGAGGTTTCGATGGCTGGCCGGACCTTCCGGATTCCGCGGGCGCAGGAGCTCGAAGGCGACATCACGCTCTGTGTACGGGCCGAGGATGTGCACCTGACCGCGGAGGGAGGGGCGGTGGAGGACGGCCGGGTGAGCCTGGACGCACGGGTGCAGCGCATCGTGCCGTTCGGGGTGCCCTATCGGGTGTACCTGGATGCGGGGTTCCCGCTCGTGGCGCTCGCCGCCGAGCGTACCCTGCGCCGGCTCGACCTGCGGGAAGGCAGTGCGCTCGTCGCCTCGTTCGACCCATCCCGGGTGCACGCCGTCCCCCGGCGCGCCACCTTGCCGTCGCCCCCGGTGGAGGGCTAATCTCCCGCCCCGACCCACACTGAAGGGTTCCATGAGCGGCACGGCGAACATCCCCCAACCCCACAACGAGCCGGTTCTTGCGTATGCCCCCGGGTCACCGGAGCGGGCCACGCTGAAGGCGGCGCTGGACCGCATGGCCGACGAGACCATCGAGATCCCGGTGATCATCGGCGGCGAGGAGATCCGGACCGGCAACCAGCACAGCGTGGTCAGTCCCCACGAGCATCGCCGGGTGCTGGCCAAGGCCCACCAGGGCGATGAGCAGCTGGTGAGGCGCGCGGTGACCGCGTCACGCGAGGCGTGGCGCGAGTGGTCGGCGATGCGGTTCGAGGACCGCGCGGCGGTGTTCCTCAAGGCGGCCGACCTGCTGGCGGGCCCCTGGCGGGCCACCGTCAACGCCGCGACGATGCTGGGCCAGAGCAAGACCGCCTACCAGGCCGAGATCGACAGCGCCTGCGAGCTGGTGGACTTCCTCCGCTTCAACGTCCAGTTCGCGGAGCGGATCTACCAGGAGCAGCCCAGGTCGGCGCCGCAGATGTGGAACCGGATGGAGTACCGGTCGCTGGAGGGGTTCGTCTACGCCATCACGCCGTTCAACTTCACCGCCATCGGGGGCAACCTCCCGACCGCGCCGGCGCTGATGGGCAACGTGGTGATCTGGAAACCGTCGCACACCGCGATGCTCAGCAACTACTACCTCATGCGGATGTTCGAGGAGGCGGGGTTGCCGCCGGGGGTGATCAATTTCATTCAGGGCGAGTCGGTGATGGTGAGCCGGACGCTGCTCGCCGAGCGGGGGCTGGCCGGGATCCACTTCACCGGCAGCACCGCGGTGTTCAACGGATTGTGGCGGACGGTGGGCGAGCGCCTGGACCACTACGCCGGCTATCCCCGCATCGTGGGTGAGACGGGCGGCAAGGACTTCGTGGTGGCGCATCCGAGCGCCGACGGCGACGCCCTGGCGGTGGCGCTGGTGCGCGGAGCCTACGAGTACCAGGGGCAGAAGTGCAGCGCCGCCTCCCGCGCCTACGTGCCGGCCAGCCTGTGGCCGCACGTGAAAGAGCGGATGCTGGCGATGATCGCCGAGATCCGGATGGGGGATGTGCGCGACTTCCGGAACTTCATGGGGGCGGTGATCGACAAGCGGGCCTACGAACGGATCACCGGTTACCTCGCGCAGGCGAAGCGGGACCCGGGGGTGACGATCCTCGCCGGCGGCGGGGCGAAGGACGACACCGGCTGGTTCATCGAGCCGACGCTGATCCAGGTCTCCGACCCGAAGTACCGGACCATGTGCGACGAGCTCTTCGGGCCCGTCCTCACGCTCTACGTCTACCCCGACGCGAAGTGGACCGAGACGCTGGCGCTGGTGGATTCGACCAGCCCCTACGCCCTCACCGGCGCGGTGTTCGCCCGGGACCGGAAGGCGCTGGCGGAGGCGGACGCCGCCCTGCGCCACGCAGCGGGCAACTACTACGTCAACGACAAGCCGACCGGGGCGGTGGTGGGGCAGCAGCCGTTCGGCGGCGCCCGCGCCAGCGGCACCAACGACAAGGCGGGGTCGATCCTCAACCTGCTCCGGTGGGTGTCGCCGAGGACGATGAAGGAGAACTTCGTGCCGCCGAAGGACTTCCGTTATCCCTTCATGGCGGAGGCCTGATGGCGGGAGCCGTCGCGCGGCTGAAGGCGCTCAACACCCTGCTCGCCGAGGATCTGCTCGGCGGGCCGAAGGTGATGAAATTCAGCTGGGTGATCAACTTCCATAAGGCGGGGACGGTGCTGGTGGTGCCGCTCCTCATGTGGTGGAGCGACAACTGGAGCACCGTCGCCTGGGTGTACTGGGCGCTGCACGGGAGCTACGGTCTCTGCTGGCTGCTCAAGGACCGGGCTTTCCCGGACCGCGCCTGGGAGAGGCGGATCACGTGGGCTTCGGCGCTGTTCGTATCTGTCTTTCCGCTGGCCGCCTACTGGTCGTTTCCCCTCCTGGTGGTGACCCGGGGGTTGGGAACCTGGACGTCGGACCCCGGCAACGCGCTCCTGGCCGGCGCGATCGCGCTCCACACCGTCGGTGTCGTCCTCATGATGACCGCCGACGCGCAGAAGAACTTCACCCTTCCCCTCCGCCGGGGCCTCCTGACCACCGGCCTGTACGCCCGGATCCGCCACCCCAACTACCTCGGCGAGATGTTGCTCTACTCCGCCTACGCCCTGCTGGCGGGGCACTGGGTGGCGTGGGTCATCCTGCTACTGGTGTGGGGGCAGATCTTCCTGGTGAACATGCTCAGCACCGAGTCCTCCATCTCCCGATACCCGGAATGGCCGGAATACCGAGGCCGCTCGGGGATGCTCTTTCCCTGGCCCTGACCGGCTCCCTCTCCCGGAGCGGCGTTCCGGGCGGTACATTCCATGCCGCTCAACTCCCCATTCCCACGGGACGCAGGCATGACGGCTGAACCGCTCTACCGCGCCCTGCGCGACATCAAGCTCACCACGGTTCGCAAGGCGATCTCGAGCGCCTGCTACACCCGTTCGTGGTTCAGGACGTGGGGCGCCTTCGCCTTCGACATCGCGCTCTACCTCGGCTTGATGACGGGCATCTTCCTGGTCGACAATGGCTGGCTGCAGCTCGGGCTCGGCCTCGCGGCAGGCTGCGCGGTGGCGTTCCTGTTCGTGTGGGCCCACGACGCGGCCCACGGCGCCCTGTTCAAGAGCGACGGGGTGGCCGAGGTGTTCGGGACGCTCACCATGCTGCCGTCCCTCAACATGTACCGGCTCTGGTGTCACGGCCATAACCGGGTCCACCACGGCTTCACTTCCTTCAG
>JAOUIC010000141.1 GCA_029884275.1 Gemmatimonadota bacterium
GGCGAAGCCCGGCACTCCGGCGCCGGTCAGCGCGGCCACGATGAAGAAGGACGAGGCCACCGGGACCAGCCGCGACAGCCCGCCCAGCTTGGCGATCTCGCGGGTGTGGTAGCGGTCGTAGATGAAGCCCACCGCGGCGAAGAACAGGGCCGTCATGATGCCGTGGCTGAACATCTGGAAGACGGCGCCGTTGATGCCGTCCACCGAGAGCGTGGCCAGGCCCAGCAGCACGATCCCCATGTGCGACACCGACGAATAGCCGATGACGAACTTGAGGTCGGTCTGCGCCAGCGCCACGAACGCGCCGTAGACGATGTTGACGGTGGCGAGCACCGCCGCCCACCCCGCCCAGTAGGCCGCCCCCTCGGGGAGGATGAGCATCCCGACCCGGAGGATGCCGTAGGCGCCGAGTTTCATCAGCACGCCGGCATGCAGCATCGACACCGCGGTGGGCGCGGCGACATGACCCACCGGCGACCAGGTGTGGAACGGCCAGAGCCCCGCCAGCACCCCGAAGCCGAGGAACAGGAAGGGATAGACGATCATCTGGAACTTGGGGCTGAAGCCGGTGGCCGCCAGCAGTGTCATGTCGAAGGTGTGTGGGTCGGAGGAGGCGTAGAGCGCCAGCACCGCCGGCACCACCAGCGCCGTCCCCGCAAGAAGGTACAGGGTCAGCTTCATCGCCCCGTACTCCTTGCGCGTGCTGCCCCACACCGCGATCAGCAGGTACATCGGCAGCACGGCCACTTCGTAGTAGAACAGGAAGAAGAACAGGTCCAGCGAGACGAAGACGCCGAAGACGCCGGTCACCAGCAGCGTCATGAAGGCGAAGAACTCCTTCACCCGCTCCTCCAGCTCCCACATCACCAGCACGCCGGTCAGGAAGACGATCGACGTGAGGATCAGGAGTGCCAGGCTGATGCCGTCCACCCCCATGTGGTACGTGATGCCGACCGACGGGATCCACGGCACCTGCTCCACCAGCTGGTAGCCCGGCGCCTGTGAATCAAACCGAAACGCGATCAGCGCGGTGACGACCGTCGCGGCGAGACCCGAGAGCGCCGCCGCCGTCCTGATCGCCGTCTTGCTCGTGCCGGGAATGAGCAGGATCGCCAGCAGCCCGGCGACCGGGCAGAGCACCAGCAGGCTGAGGAGCGGCGCCCCCGTCACGGCAGCCTCCCCCCACCCATGAGCCAGGCCGCGAGCGCCGCCATGATCGCGACCAGGACCGAGACGTACATCTGCACGTACCCGCTCTGGAGTCGCGCGAGCAGCCGGCCGCCGCCCACCGTGGCCGCCCCGAAGCCGTCGCCGGCGCCGTCCAGCACCGTCTGATCGTTCCACCTGGCCGCCCGCGACAGGGCGTTGGCCAGGCGCACGACGGTCGCTCCGTAGAGCCGGTCGAGGTACCAGTTAGTGGCGAAGAAGTCGCGGAGCGCCGGCATCCGCTCCACGAACCCGGTCCGAGGCGCCCCGGAGCGGCCGTACTCCAGCCACGCGAGCGCGATGCCGGCGGCAGCGAGCGAGAGCGCCGTGAGCGGGCCCGCCCCGAAGGCGAGGGCACCGTGCTCCTCAGCACCGGGTGAGAGCCGCACCGCAAACCAGTGACCCAGCCAGCCCAGGACCAGGGTGAGTGCCGCCAGCACCAGAACCGGCGCCGCCATCGCGGTCTCGCCCTGGCCATGCCCCGAGGCGTGTGCCCCGGCGTCGTGCGCCGGCGAATGCGCCGACCCGCCCCTGAGGGTCAGGAACACCATCCGGAAGCTGTAGTAGGCGGTGAGCCCCGCAGTGGCATAGGCCAGCGCCAGCACCGCCGTGCCGGCGTGCTCACCCATTGCCGCCAGCACCGCTTCCTTGGAGAAGTACCCCGCGAAGGGAATCACCCCGGCGAGCGCCAGGCTCCCCGCCAGAAGGCCGATCACGCCGGCCCGCTGGCTCCCCGGCTGGTGGCCGGCGATCTCGCGCATGTCGTTGGAGTGCGCGTGATGGATGAAGATGCCGGCCGACAGGAACAGCAGCGCCTTGAAGCCGGCGTGGGTCACGAGGTGGAAGAAGCCCGCCGCCACGCTTCCCGCGGCAAGCCCCATCAGCATGTAGGCCAGCTGGGAGATGGACGAGTAGGCCAGCACCCGCTTGATGTCGTTGGCGACCATCGCCATCGTCGCGGCAGCGATCGCGGTGATGACGGAGAGCCAGAGCAGGAACCGCATCACCTCGGGTGCCGCCGCGAAGAGGCCGTGCATCCGCGCTACCAGGAAGACCCCCGCCGCCACCATCGTGGCCGAGTGGAGCAGCGCCGAGACCGGGGTCGGGCCCTCCATGGCGTCGGGGAGCCAGGTGAAGAGCGGGCCCTGCGCGCTCTTGCCGATCACCCCCATGAGCAGGAGCGCCGCCACCAGCTCGGTGAAGCCCGGCGCGAAGCTCCCACCCGGGCCCGCCGCCGCGATCAGGTCGGGAATGGTGGCATTGCCCGCGGCACGGATCAGCAGCAGCACGCCGAGCAGGAAGCCCACG
Source organism: Gemmatimonadota bacterium (assembly GCA_029884275.1). Classification (GTDB taxonomy): domain Bacteria; phylum Gemmatimonadota; class Gemmatimonadetes; order Gemmatimonadales; family GWC2-71-9; genus JADJOM01. The sequence continues at coordinate 2,515 of JAOUIC010000141.1, forward strand.
TCGCCGACCCGGGTCATGATGAACGCCTTGCGCGCCGCTGCCGCGGGGGCCGGCCGCTCGAACCAGAAGCCGATCAGCAGGAAGGAGGCGAGCCCGACCAGCTCCCAGAAGACCAGCGTCTGGAGCAGGTTGGAGGCGAGCACCAGGCCCAGCATGGCCCACGCGAACAGCGCCAGAAACCCGTAGTACCGCGCGAAGCCGGGATCGCCCGCCATGTACCCCAGCGAGTAGACCATCACCGCCAGCGTGACGGCCGCCACCACCAGTGCCATCGTGGTGGAGAGCGGGTCGAGCAGGACGCCGAAGGCGAGTCCCGGCCCCTCGGCCACCGGGAGCCAGTTCGCGGTGGCCAGCACCGTCGTGTTGGGCACCGCCACCGCGGCCACCAGGTACCCCGCGGCGCCGAGCGTGACCGTGAGCGAGAGGATCGCGAGCCCCGCCGCCAGCCCGGGCCGCTGCCTGAGCCAGAAAAGGATCACCACGCAGGCGGCGAGCGGCGCGGCCTGCGCCACGAGGGCGGCGAGGACCGGCCCGCTCATCCCTTGAGCTCCGACAGGTGTTCCACGTCGATGTCGTGCGCTGCGCGGTGGATCGCCACGAACAGAGACAGTGCGATCGCCACCTCCGCCGCCGCGACGCCGACGAAGATCAGGACCACCACCTGCCCCAACGAGGGATCCTGGCCAGTGAGGGTGGTGAGGGCGATGACGTTGATGCTGATCGCCGCGAGCATCAGCTCGAGCGCAATGAGCATCGCCACCAGCGAGCGCCGCTGAAGCAGGCCGTAGAGCCCGATGCCGAAAAGCGCCGTGGCGACGCCGAGGACCGCTGGCAGGTTCACCACGTCCCCCTTCCCGGCCGGCTGCGCCGTGCCACCATCACCGCGCCCATCATGGCGACCACCAGCAGCACCGAGATCAGCTCGAACGCCAGCACGTAGTCGGTGAGGAAGCGCCGGCCGGTGACCGCGGCGCCCGCGTCAGCACCGGGCACCGCGACCGGCCAGGCCACCTGCCTGAGGACATTCCACAGCGCGCCCGCGACACCCGCCGCCACCAGGACGGCTGCCGCGATCTTCGGGACGCTGCGTGGCCGGTGCGGCTGGTCCAGCGGGTGCGACAGCATGACGGCGTACACCATCGCGATCGCGACGGCACCCACGTACACCAGCACGAACACCGCGGCGAGGAAGTCGCTGCCGAGGCTGGCGAAGATCCCGGCCACACCAAGCATCGCGAGGGCGAAACCGAGGATGTTGTGGAAGATGTTGCGCAGGCCCACCGCCAGCAGCGCGCCAGCCAGCGCCACCGCCGACGACAACAGGAACACCCCGTCCGCGACGCTCATGTCAACTTGCCGGTGAGGTACGGGTCCTCGCCGAACGGCTTGAGCAGGTCGTTCACCGTCGCGGGCCGGGTGTACATCGACTCATCGTATCGCTGGGAGTACTGCAGCGTGTCCGTGGGACAGACATCCACGCACAGCCCGCACAGGCTGCAGGTGGAGAAGTCGAGGGCGAACTTGGTCGCCCGCATCTTCTTCGAGCCCTCGGGGCGCTTCCCCTCGATGTCGATGCACTCGGAGGGGCAGATGCGGGTGCAGGCGTTGCAGGCGATGCAGTCGTGGGTGCCCGTCTCGGGGAAGGTCTTGAGCTCGATGGGCCCGCCCCAGTGCGACACATCCGGCTTCTCGTGCGGGTACTGCAGCGTCACCGGCTTGCGGAAGAAGTGCCGCCCGGTCACGCCGAGCCCGATGAGGAGACTCTTGGCTCCCACCCACACGCGGCGCACGATGGTCATCGTCCGCCGCCCACGGCGAAGGCCGTGATCACGAGGTTCACCAGCGCCACCGGGATCAGCAGCTTCCAGGCGAAGCTCATGAGCTGGTCGAAGCGGAGTCGCGGGAAGGTCCAGCGCATCCAGATCATCACGAAGACGACGGCGTACGCCTTGAGCAGCAGCCACACCGGCCCCGGCAGCCACGGCCCGAGCCACCCGCCCAGGAACAGCGTCGCCCCCAGCGCGCCGAGCACCAGCATGTTGGTGTACTCGGCGAAGAAGAACATCGCGAAGCGCATCCCGGAGTATTCGGTGTGGAACCCGCCCACCAGCTCCGACTCCGCCTCCGGAATGTCGAACGGCGCGCGGTTGGTCTCGGCGGTGATGCCGATGAAGAACAGCACCCCCGCGACCGGCTGCAGCAGGATGAATGGCACCCCGCGCGCCTGCGCCATCACGATTTCCCGCAGGTTCATCGACTGCGCGATCATCACCACCGACAGCGCCGCCAGCAGGATCGGAATCTCGTAGGCGATCACCTGCGATACCGACCGCATCCCGCCCAGCACCGCGTACTTGTTGTTCGACGCCCAGCCGGCCATGAAGATCGCCAGCACCGAGATCCCCGACAGGGCAATCAGCACCACCAGGCCGTACGGCAGCTCCGCGAAGGCCTCAGCGCCCGAGATCGGGATCAGCGACGCGAGGCAGAGTGTCGGCACGAACACTAGCACCGGGGCGAGGATGTAGACGAACTTGTCGGTGGCCACCGGGGTGAGGATCTGCTTGCCCAGCAGCTTCACCATGTCGGCCACCGTCTGCAGCGACCCGTGCGGCCCGACCTCCATGGGGCCGAGACGCCGCTGGATGTGGGCCGAGACCTTCCGCTCCAGCCAGATCAGGAACAGCACGTTGAAGGTCAGGAAGCCCATGATCAGGGCCACGCCGAGCACCACGGTGGCGCCGAACTCCCCGAGGCCGAGCCCCGCGAGCCAGTCCCTGGCGCCGCCCAGCATCAGCGGTCCACCTCGGGCATCACCAGGTCCACGCTGCCGAGCACCGCGACGGCGTCGGCTACCATGGTGCCCGGCAGGACGTCGTACATCACGCCCAGGTTGGCGTAGGAGGGGGTGCGGAACTTGGCGCGATACGGCTCGCTGCCGCCCTCCGAGACGATGATGATGCCGTAGGCGCCGCGCGCGCTCTCGACCGCGTAGTACAGCGTCCCCACCGGCAACTT
>JAOUIC010000142.1 GCA_029884275.1 Gemmatimonadota bacterium
GGCCACCCCCGAGACCCCCACCTGGAACGTGGTCATTGTGACCACCGGCATCGCCCGGCGGTGGTTCGAGGATGCGCTGATCTCCCGCCGGGACACGCTGGTGGTGGACGAGATCCACCAGACCTCGGCCGAGCTCGAGCTCTGCCTGGCGCTCGGCAAGAAGGAGGGGTGCCGCTTCGTCTGGCTCAGCGCCACAGTGGACCCCTCCTTCTACGCCCGGTACCTGGACTCGGCGGAAGTGCTGGAGACGACTGCCTTCGATGCGGCCCGGCGTGCCAGGGTGAAGGTGCTGCAGCTCCGGGCCGAGGAGTTTCTCGACGACAAGTTCCTGCGCCACGTCATCCGCGAGAAGCGCGGCGTCGGCGTGTTCGTTCCGACTCGGGCGGAGGTGGAACAGCTCGCGCGCGGCATCGGCGAGCGGTGGCCGCGGCTCAACACCGCGTTCTACCACGGCGGTGAACCGATCCGGGTCATCCGCCCCTTTCTCGAGGGCGAAGCGCGCCACCCCTTCCTGCTGGCCATGACCGCCGCCGGCCAGTCGGCGCTGAACATCCGGGGGCTCGACACCGTGGTCATCTACGATGCGCGCTACGCCAATGTGGTGGACCGCGGACGGAACGTGCTCCACCGGCTCTACCTCGGCGCGAACGAGATCCTGCAGATGGCGGGACGGGTGCACGGCCGGGTGGAGGGAGGTGAGGTGTTCATCCTGAGCGACCGTGAGCTGGTCTTCGAGCAGCTCAGGCCCACGCCCCCCGAGTTCCAGCTGGCCGGCGACGCCGAGCGGGTGGCCATCACCTGCGCCGCCATCGGGGTCGACGCCACCGACCTCGAACTGCCGGTGCCGCTCGACCGCACCGCCTACCGCCGCGCCGTGGCGCTCCTCACCGACCGCGGCCTCATCGAAGCGGGGCGCCTGACGAAATACGGCCGCGAGGTGGAGGCCATGCCGGTCGACCGGGCATGGGGCGAACTGCTGGTGCACGCCGGCACCGCGCTGGCGCCGGTGGTGGCGGTCTGTTCCAACATCGACTCGCTGCACCGCATGACGAGGGAGGAGCGAGAACTGGAAGGGATCCGCGTCGCCGGGAGCGACCACCTCACGGCCTACAATCTCTTCGCCGAGGCGGTGAACCGGCACGGCTACCTGGGCGAGGTATACGGCCTGCCGCGGCACCTCTTCGATGAGGAAGGTCTCGCCGAATGGGCGGAGGGCCGCGGAGTGCTGGTCAAGGCGATCGAGGACGTGGCGCTTGGCACCGCCTCGGTGTACCGGGCGCTGGAAGTGCCGCTGCCCGCGAAGCTCCCCTACGCCGACAAGGCGCTGCGGGAGGGGTGGACCGACCTGGTCGCCCGCATCATGCCGTTCGACCTGGTGCTGGATGAGCAGACCGCGGACGGCCAGCCGGCCCGCATCTCGAGGAACTCGGTGGCCGGGAGCTGGGGCGCCGTGGCCGGCAATCTCCGGTACTTCGCCGACCGGTTCGGCGTTCCCCGCGCGGCGATCGAAGGCACCACGCTGCCGTACGACCTGATCCGGCGCTACGCTCGCCGCAGCGCTCCCGAGGTCGAACTAGGGGGCCCGCGCAAGCATCGCGGGCTCTATCTGCGGAGCCGGCTCTCCTACTTCGGTTTCGAGCTCGATGCCGAGGTCGAGCCGCTTCCGGCGGAAGTGGCCGAGGAGCTGGGCCCCGCGCTTCGGGCGGAGCTGACCCGCGCCCTGCTCGCCGGCGAGACCACCCACCCGAATCAGGGACGGGTGCGGCGCGGCGCGGCAATGCTGGGAGAGCTCTGGCGTCGGTCGGGAGGCACGCTGGCGGCGGCTTCGCCCGATGAAGTGCGGCGGCATCTGGCGAAACAGCTGGAAGGCGTGGACGGCTGGGACGGCTTCCTCGCTGCCAGAGTAGACCTGGATCCGGGGCTGCTGGTTTCCGAGGCGGCGAGCACCCCGCTCATGAGCCTCCCGGCGAACGTGCGCCTCCTGGGCGACGTCGTGCCGCTCGCGTATGAGATCACCGAGGAGGGCGGCGCCGTCCGGATCATGCTGCGCGAGGGTCAGGCACGGCGGCTTGGTGAGCGAGATCTGCCGCGGCTCGACCGGCCGATCCGGTTCGCGGTGGTCCGGGGCAACCGCCCCGCGCTCGAGGCGGACACCCTCGATGGGCTCCGAGCGGCGCTCCGCGCCGATGGACCCGGTGAGCGACATCGCCGGGTCCAGCACGGTCGCCGCCACCGCCGCTAGCCGCCCTGAGCCACGGCCGGCAGATGCCATCCTCCCGATCCGAGTCCACCCCCGGCCACGGCGCCTACGGCGCCCTGGTGCTGGTGCAGTTCCTGTTCGCGAGCCTCGCGATCACCGGCCGCTGGGTGCTGCCGGTGGTACCGCCGGGCCTGCTCCTCCTCGCCCGCGCCATCGGGGCGGCAGGCGCGCTCCTGCTTTTCAATGCGGTGCGCCGTGGCCCCTGGCTCAGCGACCGGAAGGTGCTGGTCCGAGTCGCGCTGTCGGCCCTGCTCGGAGTGACGGCGAACCAGGCCTTCTTTCTGTTCGGCCTGCGGTACACCACGGCGGTGAACGCCACGATCCTCGTCACGACCGTGCCCGTCTTCACGGTCCTGGGCTCCCTGCTCCTCGGCCAGGAACGTCCATCGCCGCTCAAGCTCGGAGGGATCGGTCTCGCGGCCCTGGGCGCGATCTACCTGGTGGGACCCGACCGGTTTTCCTTCGCGCCCGGCGCCGCCCTGGGAAACCTCCTGATCCTCCTCGGGATGGTGTGCTACGCCGGCTACTTTCTTCTCTTCAAGCCCATCGTCGCCCGGCACGACACCATGACGCTCGCGACCTATGTCATGGTCTTTGCGGCGGCCGGCTCCCTGCCGATCGGCATCCCGGCCGTGTTCACCACGGACCTCGGCGCCATTCCGGCGAGGATCTGGATTCTGGTCGGATACATCGTTCTCTTTCCGACCATCGGCACCTACTTCCTCAACCTCTGGGCGCTGCAACGGGCCTCGTCCAACACCGTGGCCAGTTTCATCTATCTCCAGCCGCTCTTCACGGCGCTGGCCTCCCCGGTCTTCCTGCCCGGAGAGCAGATGGGGGAGCGCACCCTGGTGGCTGGGGCGGCCATCTTTGCCGGGCTCGGGCTGGTCATTCTGGCCGAGCGCGCCCAGCGGGTGGAGGTGCCGGTAGGACCGGGGGTGGGAGAGTAGCCTCGTGGCGCTGTCCATTCCCCGATGGGTCAGGCGTCACTATGGGCAGGACGCCACGATCTGAAACCCCATTGAAACGAGCGCCGTAGGCCCGACCATGCCGGATACCCCGACAATTGCCCCATCGATCTTTTCCCCCATGGCCAAGGCGCTCCTCGACGGGTTCAGCGAGGGCGTCATCGTCTTCGACCAGGCCGGGCACGTGGTCTACGCCAACGCCCCCGCCCGCGATGCGGTGGCCGGGCTCCTGGACCTGGACAACGAGGATGCCAAGGCGCTCATGCCGCGGCTCGCCGCCATGGGGGGACGGCTTCGGCCCCTCAGGGTCGGTCACCTGGAACTGGGTGAGGCGATGTTCGTCCCCGGAGTCGAGGGACCGACCACGCTGGCGGACCGCGAACGCGACGCGATCGTCCGGACCCTCGACCAGAACGGCTGGAAGCTGGCGGAATCCGCGCGGAGCCTCGGCATCAGCCGCACCACGCTCTGGCGCCGGCTCAAGACCTACGGCCTGCACCGTGACGGGCGCAGCCGGTGGCACCGGAGCCCGGTGACGGCCGAAACCCAGACCTGACCGTGGCGGGCGAAGCGCTGCTGTTGCTGGCGGCGCTCGCCGCACCCTCCGATACCACCGTCTTCGCCGATTCTGCCACCCGGCTCATGGTCGAGCGGGGCATGGCGCGGCACAGCGCCCAGGATTCCCTGGTGCGCGACTACACCGCCACCTTCCACTACCGCATCTCCTACGGCATCGGCCGGCGCCGGTGGGCCGAGGTTCCCAACGTCGCCGCCGAGGAGCAGGCCGGCCGCCTGCAGTGGTCCCAGCCCAACGACCTCCGGGTCGAGATCCTGGGCCGGCGCTCCGCCGCCCGGTCGCAGGATTTCCGCATCCGCAACGTGCTCAACGAGCCGTGGTTCATCCCGCGGACGCTGAGCGATTCGCTCCGCGTCTTCGGCAACGATGTTCCCGAACGGCCCGCGATCCATCCGTTGTCTCCGGGCGGGCCCGAGTGGTACCGCTACGCCCTGACCGACAGCGTGACAGTCTCCACCCTCGACGGGCAGCGCGTGAAGCTGCTCGGCGTGGAAGTCACGCCTCGGCGCATCGGGGCGTCACTGATCACCGGCCGCCTGTGGCTCGAGGCCGAGTCAGGGAGCCTGGTGCGATTCACCTTCCGGTTCGTGGGGAGCGCGCTGTGGGTCGACGCCGACGAGGACTTCGACGGCAACGAGAAGTGGACCCGGCGGGCCAATGACCTCATCAATCGTATTCTGACGCTGAACGCCGACCTCGAATACGCGCTGCAGGACGGCCGGCACTGGATGCCCTACCGCCAGACCGTCTCGGGCCGGATCGAGTTGCCCTGGTTCGGGCAGCTGGTGGTGCCGTTCGAGGCGCGGACGCTGTTCGACGAATACACCGTCAACACCGGTGAGCCGATCCGCTTCGACCTGCCCCTGCCGGCCGAGGTGACCGACCCCGACAGCCTCCGCGCCCTGGCCCGGGCGAGGCGGGATTCGATCCGGGAGCAGCGGGCGCGGGAGTACGGCGAGGAGGAGGCGGCCAATCGCGACCGGTGGCCGTCGGACCATGCAGGGCGCTGGGACGGCGGCCGGTACGAGATCCACCGGGCTCCCGGCGATTCACTCGAGGCGTACCAGGAATGGGAGGCGCCGATCGACCTGGGGGAGGACCCCTATTACGACCGAGAGCTCAGGCGGCTGGAGTCCGACCTGGAGCGGATGGCGGTCGACCTGCCGTCGGAGCTCACCGGCCAGCGGCGCCACGGATTCGACTGGGAACATGCCAGCGAGTGGTTCCGCTACAACCGGGTGCAGGGCTTCGCGCCGGGCGTGGGCTACCGGGTGCGGATGCCGGGCGACGGATTCACGACCCTGCGGGGTGATGTGCGATTCGGCTTCAGCGACGAGCGCGTCACCGGCGGGCTGTGGGTGGTGCGCGAGGCGCCGGGTGCGCGCTGGAGCCTGCACGGCTATCGGGAGATCGGTTCCGCCGATCCCTTCTCTCGGGCCAACGCGTTCGGCAACACCGTCAACGCGATCTTCGCCGCTCACGACGACGCCGACTATCTCCTCGCCAACGGAGCCCGGCTGATCCGGGAGGGCTCGCTCGGCACCGGCCTCGAACTCGTCACCGAGGTCGGATTCGAGGACCAGCACAGCGTCACCCGCGAGGCGCACTCGGGGTTGAACGATCTGCTGGGCGGCTCGGGGGACTTCCCGCCCAACTCCGCGATCGACGAGGACGTTTTCGGCCTC
>JAOUIC010000143.1 GCA_029884275.1 Gemmatimonadota bacterium
CATCGTGGACCAGCTCAACCGTGACCCGGCGGTGCACGGCATCCTGGTCCAGCTGCCGCTCCCCAAACACATCAACACCGAGAAGGTCCTGCTCCGGATCGACCCCGCCAAGGACGTGGACGGGTTCCACCCCATCAACGTCGGGAAGCTCGTCATCGGCGATCCGACCGCGCTCAAGCCGTGCACGCCATGGGGCGTGATCCAGATGCTGCTGCGCAACGGCATCGAGACCCGGGGGGCGCACGCGGTCATCGTCGGGCGGAGCACCATCGTGGGGAAGCCGATGGCGAACCTGCTGATCCAGATGGGCCCGGGTGGTGACGCGACCGTGACCGTCTGCCACTCCAAGACGCGCGACCTGCCGGCCGTGGCGCGGCAGGCCGACATCCTCATCGCCGCGATCGGCAAGGCGGAGTTCGTCACCGGCGACATGATCAAGCCGGGCGCCGTCGTGATCGACGTGGGCATCAACCGGGTGGATGACGCCTCCCGCCCCAAGGGCTACCGGCTCACCGGTGACGTGGCCTACGAGGCGGCGGCGGCGAAGGCCTCGGCGATCACGCCGGTGCCTGGTGGGGTGGGCCCGATGACCATCGCGATGCTGCTCGCCAACACGATTCAGGCGGTCAAGCACCGCCACGCATGACCCTGCCGCTCGACGAAGCGCCCTGGACCCCATCGCTGCTCACCCGGACCGCCCGGCGGGTCGTCGAGGGAAACCTCGGGGCCATCTGGGTCCGGGGCGAAGTCTCCGACCTCAAGGTCTACCAGAGCGGGCACTGCTACTTCGCCCTGCGTGACGCCGCGGCCCAGGTCCGTTGCGTCATGTGGCGCGCGAATGCGTCGCGCCTCAAGACCACCCCGCCCAACGGCACCCAGGTCTTCGTCTTCGGCACTCCGACCGTCTGGGAGGAGAAGGGCGAGTTTCGTCTGACCGTGACTCAGCTGCTGGCCACCGAGGAGCTTGGCGGCCAGCAGCTGGAATTGGAGCGCACCCGCGCGGCGCTCGAGCGCGATGGGCTGCTCGATCCCGCCCGCAAACGGCCGCTCCCCGAGTTCCCCGCGCGGATCGCGGTCGTCACCAGCCTGGATGGCGCCGCGCTTCGGGACATCGTCACGGTCGCGCGGAAGCGCTGGCCCGCGGTCGAACTGCTGGTGGTCGGGAGCAAGGTGCAGGGAGCGGAGGCCGAGGCGGACCTGGTCCGCGCGCTGGGACTGGTCAACCGGCTGGAGCCGGTGGATGTCTGCCTCCTCTCGCGCGGCGGGGGGTCGAAGGAGGACCTCGCCGTGTTCAACCGGGAAGCGGTCTGCCGTGCGCTGGCCGCCGTGAAGGTGCCGACGGTGTCCGCCATCGGGCACGAGACCGACACTTCCCTGACGGACCTGGTGGCCGACCTCCGGGCCGCCACCCCGTCCGCCGCGGTCGAGATCATCCTGCCCGACCGCGACGAACTGTCCCGGCACGCCGCGGGCCTGGCCACCCGCCTGGCCCAGGCGCTCGGGCGCGGCACCCGCCTCGCGCGGGAGCGGCTGGAGCGCACCGCCGACCGCCTCGAGCATCTCCAGGCGCGGGCGCTCGAACGACCCCGCCGGGACCTGGAACGCATGGCGGCTCAGCTCGATGCGCTCTCGCCGCTCCGGGTCCTCGAACGGGGCTACAGCGTTGCGCGCGGCGCGGACGGCCGCGTGCTTCGACGCGTCTCGGACTTCCCCCCCGGCGCAGCCTTCCGGCTCCGGGTGACGGATGGCGAGGTTCACTCACGGGTGGAGGGCGGCTCATGACGAAGGCTGAATCGGTGCGCCCGTCGCTGGCCGATGACCTCAAGCGCCTCGAGGAGATCGTCCGGAGGCTCGAGCGGGAGGATGGCGACCTCGACCAGGCTCTGGCGCTGTTCGAGGAAGGGGTTCAACGCCTGCGGGGGGCCCGGGAGCGGCTGACGGAAGCCGAGGCCCGGGTCCGCAAGGTGCTCGAGGAGTCGGGTGGCACGCTTCGCACCGAGGAGTTCTCCCCGGATGCGTGAACCCGGGGGGCGAGCCGAGGCGCTGTTCCTGCTGCAGGAGGCACGCGAGCGGGTGGACGAGTTGCTCCGCGCCTGGAGCGAGCGTGTCCGTACCATCGTGCCCGGCCGGACCGGTGAGGCGCTGGCCTACGCGCTCAACACCCCCGGCAAGCGGGTGCGCGCGGCGCTGGTGATGACGTCCTTTCGGTCGGTCGGCGGAGTCTCGCCGGCGATCGCCGCCGTGGCCGCGGCGGTCGAAACGGTGCACGCCTACTCCCTGGTGCACGACGACCTCCCCTGTATGGACAACGACGACCTGCGGCGCGGCCGGCCGACGACGCATCGGGCCTTCGACGTCCCCACCGCGACGCGCGTCGGCTTCCTGCTGGTGCCGGTGGCCGGCATGGTGCTGGCCCAGGCCGCCAGGGACCTGGCCCTGCCGGAAGAGGACCTCGGCCGGATGGCGTCCGAGCTGTTTGCCGCAGGCGGCATCGAGGGAATGGTGGGCGGCCAGTGGCTCGACCTGGAGGCGGAGGGCCGGGCCCTTGGCCGGGATGAACTGGTGGCGGTCCACCGTGGCAAGACCGGAGCGCTCATCCGCGCCGCCTGCGTGCTCGGCGGTCTCGCGGCGCAGGCTCCGTCGCCGGCGCGCCAGGCGCTCGGGGCCTACGGCCGCGACGTGGGACTGGCCTTCCAGATCGCCGACGACGTGCTCGACGCGACCTCCACCAGCGAGCAGCTGGGGAAGTCGGCTGGCAAGGACGCGGCCTCCCGGAAGTCCACCTATGTCGGGGTGCTGGGCGTGGAGTCGGCCCGGGTGGAGGCGGCGGCGCTTGCGCAGCAGGCGGTCGGCCACCTCGAAGCCGCCGGCATCCCGTCGGGGGCCCTCGCCTCGCTGGCGGGCTATATTGTTACCCGGCAGTCCTGATGGCTTCTGGCCGGTGACCGACGGATCGTCATGAGTCTACTGGATACCATACACTCCCCCGCCGACCTCAAGCGGCTCCCGCGTGAGGACCTTCCGGTCCTGGCGGAGGAAGTCCGCCGGCGGATGATCGCCTGCTGCGCCGAGACCGGCGGCCACATCGGGGCCAGCCTGGGCGTGGTCGAACTGGCGATCGCCCTGCTGCACGAGTTCGACTCACCCACCGACAAGATCGTCTGGGACGTCGGCCATCAGGCCTACGCGTGGAAGTTGCTGACCGGACGGAACCAGGGGTTCCCCAGCCTCCGTCAGACTGACGGCATCTCGGGCTTCCTGAAACGGAGCGAGAGCGAGCACGACCAGTTCGGCGCGGGACACGCCGGCACCGCGATGTCCGCCGCCCTCGGCATGGCCACCGCCCGCGACCTCCAGGGCGGGAACTGCAAGGTGGTCGCGGTGGTGGGCGACGGTGCGCTGACCTGCGGCCTCTCCTACGAAGGGATGAACAACGCGGGCCACTCGGCCCGGGACATCATCCTCATCGTCAACGACAACGGGATGTCGATCTCCCCCAATGTCGGCGCCATCAGCAAGACCCTCGGCGGCATCGTCGCCAGCCCGGTGACCAACCGGATCCGCGAGCACATCAAGCACTGGACCCTCCGGCTCGGCAAGGTGTTCGGCCCCGAGGTGGTGGATTTCGCGCGGAACCTCGAGGAGAGCGCCAAGAACCTCTTCTCGGAGGGGATGTTCTTCGAGGAGCTGGGCTTCCGGTACTTCGGCCCCATCGACGGGCACGATCTGCGCAAGCTGCTCGACACCTTCCACTTCGTGAAGCCGATGACCGGACCCCGGGTGATCCACGTGATCACCGAGAAGGGCAAGGGCTTTGCGCTGGCGGAGTCGAACAAGGAAAAGTGGCACGGCCTGGCGGCGTACGATCCCGAGACCGGCGAGCCCCGCAAGAAGGCCAGCGGCCCGCCGACCTGGACCCAGGTCTTCGGGCAATCGCTCACCGCCCTGGCCGCCGAAGATCCGCGCGTGGTCGCGGTCACCGCGGCCATGCCGAGCGGCACCGGCACCAGCATCTTCCAGAAGCAGTGGCCCGAGCGGTTCTTTGACGTCGGCATCGCCGAAGGACACGCCGTGACCTTCGCCGGCGGGCTCGCCACGCAGGGCATCCGGCCGGTGTGCGCCATCTACAGCACGTTCCTGCAGCGGGCGTACGACAACATCATCCACGACATCGCGGTGCAGTCCCTCCCCGTGATCTTCTGCATGGACCGCGCGGGGCTGGTGGGGGAGGACGGGCAGACCCACATGGGACTGTACGACATCGCCTACATGCTGGCGGTGCCGGGCATGACGGTGACGGCGCCGAAGGACGGCGACGAACTGACGGGGCTCCTCCGCACGGCGCTGGCGTATGACGGGCCCTTCTGCACCCGGTATCCTCGCGACAAGGCGCCGGCCGATCCGCGCCCCGTCGCGGAGGTCCCGGCAGTGCCCTACGGCACCTGGGAGCGCCTGCGGGAAGGCGGGGACGCGGCCATCCTGGCCATCGGCACGATGGTCGCGCCCAGCCTGGCCGCGGCGGAACGGCTGGCGGCCGATGGCCTCGATTGCACGGTGATCAACTGCCGCTTTCTCAAGCCGATGGACGGTGGCATGCTGGCGTCGCTGGTGGCGGAGCACCGCATGCTGGTCACCGTCGAGGAGGGGACCGTGGTCAACGGCTTCGGCGCCAACCTCGCCGGAGTCCTGCAAACCACCCACCCCGAGGTCCGCGTGATCGCGCTCGGTATCCCCGACCGGCTGGTCGAGCAGGCCCCGCGAGGTGAGCAGCTGGAGGCCTTCGGCCTCACCGCGGAGGGGATCGCGCGCCGTCTCAAGGCGCTCCACAGCGAAGAGCACGTCGAAGCACGATGAAGATCGGGGTCGTCGGCAACCCGCGGTACGCCGACCTCAAGTCGGTGCTGCGCGAACTGGTGTCACTCGCCCCCTCGCGGGGGATCACGCTGGTCACCGAGCCGAGCCTCGCGCCGCTGTGGGACCACGTCCCGCCCCTGCTTGACCCGGCCGACATCGACGCACTCCTCACCTACGGCGGTGACGGCACGCTGCTCAGGGGAGCCCGGCTGCTCCATGGCCATGAAGTGCCCATCCTCGGCGTCAACCTGGGCCGCGTCGGCTTCCTGACGACGACGACGCGAGACCGCCTGCCGCAGGCCCTCGACGCGCTGGTTTCCGGGAAGTACGTCCTGCACCGGCGGCTGTCGCTGCACGCCACGATCATCGCGGAGGACGGCGCCATCCGGGCCGAACAGGTCGCGCTCAACGACATCGCGGTCCACAAGTCCGGCGTGGCTCGCGTGGTCCGGGTCCGGGTCCGGGTGGACGACGAGGATCTCGGGCCGTACAGCGCCGATGGCGTCGTGGTGGCGAGCCCCACCGGTTCCACCGCGTATTCGCTCTCGGCGGGAGGGCCGATCGTGGCGCCGCGAGTCGAGGCGATGATCATCACCCCGATCATCGCCTCGACTCGCGGCGCCACGAT
>JAOUIC010000144.1 GCA_029884275.1 Gemmatimonadota bacterium
TTGATCATCACGGTCTGCCCGGTGATGTACCCCGCGCTGTCGGAGAGCAGGTACACCGCGGCGCCGGCGACATCCCGCGGGGTGCCCCACCGGCCCAGCGGGATGCGCTGGGCCACTCGCTGGCGGAACTCCTCCGGCGCGCCGTCGCCGAAGGCGGTGGTGATCCAGCCGGGGGACAGGATGTTCACACGGATGCGGGGGGCGACGGTCCGGGCAAGCGAGCGGCTGAACCCTTCCACGCCGCCCTTGACCGCCGCGAACAGCTGGGGGTTCTCGCCAGCCAGTCCGTGCGTGACATGATCCCATGACAGGTTGAGGATCACACCACCGCCGGGCTGGCGCGCGAACAACTCCACCGCCCGCCACGAAGCGAGCATGGTTCCACGCAGGTCCACCGCCAGCAGCAGGTCGAGCTTCCCGGTCCGGCTCAGGCTGGCGCCGCCGCCGGTCAGGACGTCGGCGCCGGCGTTGTTGACCCAGCCGTCGGCGCCACCGAAGCGCGCCTCGACCTCCCGCACCACCCGCTCGAGGTCCTGCTCCGACGCGATGTCCGCCTGGACCGCCACCCCGCGCCCACCCCGCGCCTCGATCGCCGCGACCACCTGTTCGATCGCCTGGCGGTTGGCGCGGAAGGTGACCAGGACGTCGGCGCCGGCGCCGGCCGCGGCCTCGGCAATGGCGCGGCCGATGCCGCTGGAGGCGCCGGTCACGACGATGCGCTTGCCGGCCAGCGGAGGAGGTGCGTTGTCGGGTGTCATCGCAGTCGGTAACATACCGGCAGCGGGGGGGCATTCAAGGGAGACACACCGTGCGGCTCCTGGTCAGTGTGCGGAACACAGTCGAGGCGCGCGCCGCGGTGGATGGCGGCGCCGAGATCGTCGACGCCAAGGAGCCGGCCGCCGGCTCGCTCGGCGCCGTATCCCCCGCCGTCCTGGCGAGGATCCGGGAAACCGTGCGCGAAGACCTCGAGGTCAGCGCCGCGTTGGGCGATGCCGCCGACGCGAGCGAGGTCGGGCTCGCGCTCCGCGGGATCCAGGTCCCGCTGGCCTACGTCAAGCTCGGATTCAGGGGGGTCGCGGACCGGCTGCGGGCACGGACGCTGATTCTCGAGGGCACACGGCTGGCCGCCCGCCTCCCGGGCCGGCCCGGGTTCATCGCGGTGGCCTACGCCGACTGGCACCGGACCGGAAGCCTCGCCCCTGCGGTCCTCGCCGGCCTGGTCGCCGAGTGCTCCGCCGCCGGTCTGCTGGTGGACACTGCCATGAAGGACGGCCCCACGCTGTTCGACACCTGCCCGGCCCAGGAGTTGACTCGAGTGGGCCGGATCCTGGCCGGAGACGGGCGGCTCTTCGCGCTGGGAGGGGGACTGGCCGGGGCCGACATCCCCCGTGCCGCTGACGTCGGGGCGGATGTCTTCGGCGTGCGGACGGCGGCCTGTGACGGGGGGCGGAACGGGTCGGTCGGGGTGTCGCGGGTGCGGGAACTGGCGGAGGCCTTGCGGCTGGTGCGCCTGCGGGCTTGAACCTCAGCCTGTCGTCAGTCCTTCGATGTCCTCGAACGCCAGGATCGAATACCGCATCCCGGCGGCGAGCGCTCGCGGAAAATGCGGATCCACCAGCTCCATCCCTCCCCGCACCGCCTTGATCAGGACCAGTTCCTCGGCGCCGATCAGCGTCGCGAGATAGGCGGCGAGACTGTCGCTGGTGACCTCCCAGGTGTGGGGGAGATCGTCCATCCGGCGGAGCCACCGGGCAGGGGCGAGGATCGGGACGGCGCCAGCCTCGTGTGCGGCCCGGATCTGGGGCAGACTCCGGACCAGGCGGCTGCCGGGGACATGGTCGGCCAGCACGTGGGCGTACTGGTCCATGGCGAGGATCGCCATCCAGTGGGCGGCATCGTCCGACAGTCCGTGGCTCTGGTCGAACGCGCGCACGGCATCGGCGAAGGGTCCTCCCCCGGGCAGGACCACCGTTGGCTGACGCGCGGCTGCCTGCGCGAGGACTTGCCCAGCGCGGGGCAACGCGCCGGTGATCCCTGCCAGGCTTCCACCAACCTTGATGGCGCGGAGCGGGGAAACCGGCGTCATGGAAAGCCGGTGCGGCCCGCACCCCCTCCGGTCGCCGTAGATTTCGCGGCATGGAGATCATCCCGGTCCTCGACCTGCAACGCGGCCAGGCAGTCCACGCCCGGCGCGGCGAGCGGAGCGGGTACGCGCCGGTCGAGTCGGTGCTGCTCGGCGACAGGGCGGGCGATGCGCTCGCGCTGGCCCGTGCCTATCGCGCGCTTCCCTCGGTGCGCCACTGCTACGTCGCCGATCTCGATGCCATCCAGGGCGGCTCGCGGCAGGAGCCACTGCTTGGCTCCCTGATCTCGGGTGACGGGTTCGGATCGGGAGTCTGGCTGGATGCCGCGATCGCGAGAGCGGCGGATGTCGAGCAGGTGCTTCACCTCGGCGTCTCCGGCATCGTGGTCGGGCTCGAGACACTGGCCGACCGGCGCGAACTCGCCGGAATTGTCGCTGCTGCCGTCGGGGCGGAGGTGATCTTCAGCCTCGACCTCATGAATGGCCGGCCGATGCGGCGCGATGGCTGGAGCTCCGGGGCGCCGCTCGAGGCGCTGGCGGCCGACGTCGCCGATGCGGGAGTGCATGGAGTGATTGTCCTGGATCTGGGTCGGGTCGGAAGCGACGAAGGGCCGGGTCATCTCGAGCTGGTCGCGGCCCTCAAGCGGAAGCTCGGCTGCCCGGTGTACCATGGTGGCGGGGTCCGCGGCCCGGCGGACCTGGCGAGCCTCGACGCGACGGGTTGCGACGGCGTCCTGGTCGGGACGGCGCTCCACGCCGGTCGGCTCGGGCCGGCCTACAGGGTGACCGGGAGCCGGTAGGTCGCCGACTGCCCGAAGCTCTCCTCGACCTCCATCTCGATCGCCGTCAGGTTTCTCACGCCCAGTTCGGCGAGGGCATCGCGGGTCCGGTGCGCGAAGTACTGCGCGATCATCTCCGCGGTGGTGTTCTCGATCGGCATCATGGCACAATCGCCGGCGGGGAAGGTGTAGGTGTGTTCCCCGAAGTAGTCCACCATCCGTCGCTTCCCCTCGTCGCGGAACCCGAGCTTGGCGTTCTTGGTCGGCAGCAGCACCCGGTGGTCGATCTCGTCCACCAGGGTGCGGACCACCTTCTTGAGGATCGAGAAGTCCACCACGAACAGACATTCGTCGTCCACGTTCCCCTCGACCGTCACCCCCACCCGGTAGTTGTGGCCGTGCAGCGCTTCGCACTGATGCCCGCGGAAGGTGATGAAATGGGCGGAGCTGAAGACCAGGTAGTCTTTGCTGACGGTTACCCTGAAGTCACTGCGCACGTGAGATCCTCGAACGGTCGGCTGCCCGCGCGTCCTCGATCAGAGTGACGAAGATGGCCGCGGCGGTCAGGTCGGCGGTGGTGCCGGGATTGCGTGTATTCTGGGGGTCGCGGAGGTCGGCGTCAAACGCGGCGATGGCCTTCCGACCTTCGGCCGTCCGGACCCCGCCTGCCACCAGTACCTCCGCCGCCCGGGTGGACACTGCCCGTGAAGCCTCGAGGCCGAGCTTTCGGCCGATGAGCGTGTCCGGCTGGTGCGCCAGGAGGGTCAGGTAGGTCTCCAGCATGGCGTCCTCCCAACTGAGCCCGGCCGACAGCGCCCGGCGCAGAGCAGGCGCACCGATGCCAAAGGTGGTGGCGTATCCGCTGGCGTACTCCCGCGCCACGGCATCCCGATCCGCCGCCAGCGCCATCGCCGCACGGAGGGTGAGGGTGGGTGTGCCGCGCACATCCGCCTCCGGAACGGCCCCGAGCCCGCCCGGGCGGGAGAGTCGGATCGCCTCGTAGGCCGCCACCGCGTCGGCGACGGTCGTACGCTCGAGCACCGCTTCGATGGCGGCGCTCAGCGGCTCCCCCGGACCTGCCGCGGCGCGAGCCAGCGGCGCGAGCAGGAGGATGATGCCGAGGTTGGTGTTGGCGCTGGTCCGCTGCCGGGTGGCGCGGACGGCGGCGAGGATCGTCTCACCGAGCTGGCGTTCCCCCGCCCGCCCGAGCTCCGGTCCGGCCGCCACCGCGCTGGCCACGAAGTCCTCGTACCGCATGTCGCGGAAGGGACGGCCGGGCGACACGTTGCCGGGCTTCGGCGCGCCGGCTTCGAGCAGGCAGGCCTGGGTGGCCAGCGCGCCAAGGATCTCCGCCGTGAATGTCATCGGCTCAGCAGCTGGTCCACCACCGCGCCGGCCACGTCGAGGCCTGTCGCCTTCTGCAATCCCTCCCATCCCGGAATGCCGTTGACCTCGAGGACGTACACGGTGCCGTCCCTGGCCGGGAGCAGGTCCACGCCGGCGTATTCGGCGCCGACCGCGCGCGTGGCGCGGAGCGCCATCGCCTCCCATTCGGGCGGCAACGTGGCCGGGGCGACCCGCCCCCCCCGCGAGAAGTTGGTGCGCCAGCCGTCGGCCCGGCGCTCGATGGCGCCGAGCACCCGGTCGCCCACTACGAAGGCGCGGACGTCGCGCCCCTCGTGCGGGACGAACCGCTGGATGTAATACACCCCGCGGATCGCCTCGATGGCGCGGATGACCCGCCAGGCGGTGTCCTCGTCGCTCACCCGGACCATGCCGAGCCCCATCGAGCCGAACAGCGGCTTGATGACGACGTCGCCCATGGCGCGGAAGGCGGCGAAGGCGTCCTCGGCCCGCTCGCACACGATCGTGTCGGGGGTGGGGAGCCCCGCCGACTCGAGGATGGCGCTGGTCCACGACTTGTCCACGGTCCGCTCGATGGCCCGGGCGGAGTTCATGACCCGGAGCCCATCCACCTCCTCCAGCCAGTGCAGGGTGTCCACCCGGTAGATGATCTGTTCCAGCGTGCCCGCCGGGATGATCCGCGGCAGGATCGCCCGTGCGTCGCGGAGCGGGAAGCCGCTGTTGCTGGC
This sequence comes from Gemmatimonadota bacterium, assembly GCA_029884275.1. Taxonomy (GTDB): domain Bacteria; phylum Gemmatimonadota; class Gemmatimonadetes; order Gemmatimonadales; family GWC2-71-9; genus JADJOM01. The sequence continues at coordinate 4,956 of JAOUIC010000144.1, forward strand.
CCCCGGCTCGGCGCCGAGCCGGGAGACGGTCGCCTCCCACGGCACCAGAAGCGGGACGAGCCCGCGCGCGCGAATCGCGCGCACGAGCTCGTCGGTGTGCCAGCCGCTCTCGGATGCGAGGACGACGACCGTGGACACTACGGTGCGGAGGTCAGGTGCCCCACCAGCGCGGTGAGCCCACCGTCGGCGAACTTGGGCAGGTCGTCGCCCACCGCCTTGAAGGCGGCGGTGCCGGTCCCCGTGGTGCGGGCCGCGGCGTTCGGCCAGTAGAGCCTGGCCTGACGGTAGAAGCTGGCAGCGGAGCCGTCGAGGTTCCGGGCGAACCGGGTCAGCTCGGCCCGGGTGAAGGCGATTTCCGCCGCGCCCTGGACCACGATCGGAATGTGGGTGGCCGCATAGTACGACTCGAAGGCCGCCGCGTCCTTGGGGTGGTTGTAGATCACCGTCACGAAGGCGGTGGTGTCACCCGCGAGCATTGGGGAGGCGTCGTTGGTCTGCTCGCCGATCATGCCGGTGAGCCCG
>JAOUIC010000145.1 GCA_029884275.1 Gemmatimonadota bacterium
CCGAGACCATCACCTTCATGCGGAAGCTGGACGTGAAGGAAGTGCACGGTTACACCGCGGCCCGCGGGCTGGAGCTGATCAAGCCCGAGGCGCTGGCCGCGCGGAAGCCCACCCCAGTCGACCGCTGAGCCGGCGAGGAGTACACCATGACGTCGTTCTTCGAGTGGCTGGCGGCGAACCCCTACATCCTGCTGTTCGGGGTGGTGGCGGGGGCGGTGCTGCTGGGGAAGGTGACCATCAAGGGGTACGGCCTCGGCATGGTCGCCTCGGCGATCGTGGTGGGGGCGGCGGTATCGGCCGGCGCCGTCGCCTTCGGGGTGACCCTGAAGCTCGACAACTTCACCCGGCTGATGTTCTACTACCTCTTCATGTACGGCGTCGGGCTCCGGGTCGGCCCGTCGTTCGTCAACAGCCTCAAGCAGGACGGCCTCAAGTTCACCGTCCTCGCGGTGTTCTGCTCGGTCCTCGGCCTGCTCGGCGCGGTCGGCTTCACCAAGCTGTGGGATCTGCCGGCCGGTGCGGCCGGCGGCATCCTGGCCGGCTCCATGACCATGTCGGCCTCGATCGGTTCCGCCGAGGAAGCGGTGCGGCAGGGCGTCTTCCCGCTGGCCGAGGGGAAGACCTTCGAAGATGTCAGCGGGATGATCGCGCTGTCGTACGGCCTGACCTACATCTGGGGCACCGTCGGCATCATCCTGATCTGCAAGTACCTGCCCCGCTGGTGGGGAATCGACGCGAAGGCTGCCGCCAGGAAGTACGAGGATGAGAACGGCGTCAAGAACGTGGACGATGCCGGGCTCACCGGGTACCGCCCCGCCAGCGTGCGCGCCCACAAGCTCACCAACAAGGATGTGGTGGGCTGGACGGTGCGCCAGTTCCTCCAGAAGTACCCGCAGTACAAGGTCCTGAACGTCGCCCGGGGCGATGAGATCCTCGGCGTCGCCGACGACCTCGCCTTCCAGGTCGGCGACGTGATCGCGCTGGGCGGGCGGCTCGAGGCGATGACCGAGAACATGGGCCTCATCGGCCCCGAGGTCCCGGACGCCAAGGTGCTGAGCATCCCGCTGGACCAGGCGGAGATCCTCGTCACCAACAAGGAAGTGGAAGGCAAGGAACTCGGTTCATTCCGCACCGCGGATTTCGCGGGCCAGCTGGCGCTGGTCCGGGTCGAGCGCGCCGGTGAGCCGATCCCCATCGGGCTCAACACCAAGTTGCAGCGCTTCGACGTGCTGGTCGTCGCGGGCCTCAAGGGCGCCGTCAACAAGCTCGCCGAGCACGCCGGCAAGATCGCCCGGCCCAGCACCGCGACCGACCTGCTGACGCTGTCGGTCGGCATGATCCTCGGCTTCCTGATCGGCGCGATCGCCTTCCCGATCGCCGGGTCCAAGGTCGGGCTGGGCAACGCCGGCGGGCTGCTGGTGTCGGGGATCATTGTGTCCTCACTGGTGTCGCGGCTCCGGTTCTTCGGCAACACGCCCAACGCGGCGCGGAACATCCTGGAGGATCTCGGCCTGCTGGTCTTCATCGCGATCGTCGGCATCAACGCCGGGGCGGGCCTGGTGTCGCAGCTCTCCGGGACCCTGGCGGTCCAGATCCTGGTGGCGGGCTTCGTCTGCACCACCGTGCCGCCGATCCTCGTCTGGGCCATCGGATATCACCTGATGAAGATCAACCCCGCGGTCCTGATGGGCGGGGTGGCCGGCGCGCGTTCCCACTCCGGACCGGCCCGCGAAGCCGCCAAGGAGATCAACAGCTCAGTGCCGTGGATCGGCTTCCCGGTGGGGTACGCCGTGTCGGGCGTCATCCTGACGGTGTTCGGCTATGTGGCCATGGTGCTGTCGAAGTAGCGACCCCGTCGCGGTGACGCGAGGAGGAAGTGCGATGAAGCTTCCCCTGATGCCCACCAGAAGCCGCAGCGTCCATGTGATCGCCCTCGCCCTGATGGCGGGGGCGATCGCCTGTGGCGGCGATGGCGCACCACCGGCACAGCTCCCTGCCGGCGACCAGTGGCATCCCTTCACCGGCAGCTGGACCGCGTCGGGCACGCGGCACACCCTTCACCTCGGCGGCGAGCACGATGCCGCGGTCATCGACGTCAGCGGCTCCATGCTGCTGGCCGGGCCGGGGAAACCCGGCCGGGGGTTCCGCGCCGACGCCATCGGGTTTGCCGACGATGCCGAGGGGTTCGTGGGACGCGCCGTCTGGACCGATGAACAGGGAGACCAGGTCTTCAGCAGTCTGACCGGCGAGCGGGTGGGCACGCGCAGCCACCTCACCGGCACGTTCACCGGCGGGACCGGTCGCTACGCGGGCGCGACCGGCGAGTATCAGTTCGAGTGGCAGTACCTGATCGAGGCAGAGGAGGGACTCGTCCAGGGCCGGGCCGTCGGTCTGACCGGCCGCGTCCGCATCGGGGAGCCCGCGCCATGAACTTCTTCAGCGTCCCGCTCAAGGTAGTGCTCAAGCGCGTGGCGGTCTTCGCGATGGTGCTGGGGATCTGGTTCTCACCCGTTCCCGCCGGGCTGACCCGGCCCGCCTGGCAGCTGTTCGCGGCCTTCGCCGGTGCCATCGTGTCGGTGCTGCTCGGCGCCTTCCCGCTGCTCACCTCCGCCATGCTGGCCGTCGCGCTGGTGGTGCTGACCGGCACGCTGGAGATGACCAAGGCCTTCGCCGGCTTCGCCAACCCCAGCGTGCTGCTGGTGGTGATCGCCTTCCTCGTCGCCCAGGCGGTGGTGAAGTCCGGGCTGGGGCGGCGCGTCAGCCTGCTCATCGTGAGCGCCTTCGGCCGGTCGCCGACGGGCCTCGCCTTCAGCGTCGTGCTCACCGACGCGGTGATCGCACCGGCCTTCCCGAGTAACACCGCCCGGGGCGGCGTGCTCTTTCCGGTGGCGCTGTCCCTGGCGCAGGGCGCGGGGTCGAAACCGGACGACCCGGAGGGGCGGCGCCTCGGCGGCTACCTCATGTTCTGCGGCATGGCGAGCCTGGCCATCTCCTCGGCGCTCTGGCTCACCGCCACCTCGGTCAACCCGATCGGCGTGCAGGTGGTCGCCGAGTACGGGCTGAATGTCGGATTCGGCGGCTGGCTGGTGGCGGCGTCGGTCCCGACCATCACAGCGATCCTGCTGCTTCCGCTGGTCGCGCGGCGGCTGTTTCCGCCGGGGGTGAGCGAGACGCCCGAGGCCCCCAAGGCCGCCCGCGCGGCGCTCGCCGCGATGGGTCCCATGGGCCGGGACGAGTGGATCACCGCCATCGTATTCGCCGTCATGGTCACGGGATGGATCTTCGCGGGATCGCTCAAGCTGAGTGTGACCGCGGTTGCCTTCGGCGGGCTCGGCGTCCTCCTCGCCACCAGTGTCCTCACGATGGAGGACATTGCCAAGCAGGGTGACACGCTGGCCACCTTCCTCTGGCTGGCGGTACTGTTCGCCCTGAGCGGTCAGCTCAACGAGCTCGGCTTCATGGGGTACGTGGGTGAACGGCTGGCATCCGCCCTCGAGGGGCTGTCGTGGCAGGCGGTGTACGTCGCCCTCCTCCTGCTGTACGTGCTGCTGCACTACCTCTTCGTGAGCCAGACGTCGCAAGTGCTCGCGCTGCTGGCGGTGTTTATGACCGTCGGAGTCAAGGAAGGGGTTCCCGCGCCGCTGCTGGGTTTCGCCCTGCTCTTTGCGAGCAGCTATTTCTCGGTCATCACGCCGCAGGGCGGGAGCCAGAACGTCATCTTCGTGGCAAGCGGCTACCTCACCCAGCGCGAGCTCTATCGCATGGGGCTGCTCACCACGCTGTTCTTCATCGCCGTGTTCCTGGTGCTGGGGACGCCCTGGCTGATGTTCATTACGCGGTAAGGCGCGTCTACTGCACCACCACCTGCGCCGTCATGGACGGGTGCGGCTCGCAGTGATAGGAAAAGGTCCCGGCCGTTGGGAAGGTGAAGGTGTACGAGGCGCCGGGATCCACGAGCGACGAGCCCCAGACCCCGTTGTCCGACGTGGTGGTGTGCGAGGGCGTCCCCTCCGGCTCGCAATTGACCCACGTGACCTTGCCCCCGACCGCCACGTGCACCGGCGTCGGGTTGAAGGCGAACCCCTGGATCGCCACGATCACCGAGCCGAACGTGCCCGGGTCGAGGTTCGCGGTGCACGATGCCGCCGAGGGCCCCGTGCCGCTCCGCTCGCTGGCGCAGCCGGCCACGAACGCCAGCAATGCGGCCGCCACCAGCCCGCCGCCGATTCTCCTGATCATGTCGCAGCTCCTCACTTCACCACGATCGTCCCCTTCATGAAGGGGTGCGGCGTGCAGTGGAAGGGATAGGTCCCGGCCTTCGTGAAGGTGTAGCGCCACACCTGCCCGCCATCGATCATCCCCGAATCGAAGCTGCCATCGTCCGCGGTGACGGTATGGGGCACCGGGTCCGCGTTCTTCCACTCGATGGTCGTGCCGACCGTGATCTCGATGGACTGGTTGGTGAACTGCATGGCCTGCATCGCGCTCTGGAACGCCGGTCCCGTCACCGGCCCCTCGGCGACGTGCCCGGGGGCCGCAGCCGCTGCGGCCCCCGCCGCCGGGGCGGGCGCGGGAGCCGGCTTGCGGCCGAAGTAGCGCGCCAGCGTGATCGGGATGGTGAACTCGAAGCCGTAGCGCACCTGCTTCGCCCCGCGCGACGCCCCCTGCAGGGTGCCGGTGTTGGTGTTGGTGGCGTGGAGCGAGATGGTGTGCGGCGTGCTGGGAATCGCGATCGCCAGGCCGGCGCTCCACGCGGCCTTCTCGCCCCGCGCCGCGCTGAGATCGGTAAGGGACGCCCAGTCGCCGCTCAGCGCCAGGTGGCGCGTGAACTTGAAGGCCCCCCCGCCCCCGAAGGCAAACTGCGCCTTGCCGTCGGTGGTGTACGGATCGGAGAGGGCCCGGCCCACCGCGATGGCCCGAATCGGGCCGAACTGGCGTGCCAGCGACAGCTCCCCGTCGAGTCCGTCGGCCGCGACGTTCCACCCCACCTGTCCCCCCACGTCAACCGGGAACCCCTTGGCCTGCGCCAGCGGGCGCGCGCGGAAGAAGAATTCCCATTCGTTGGGAAACGCCGGGGCAAGTGTGGAGTTGGTGGCGTAGTTGAAGCCGAGGGTCGTGCTCTTGAAGAACGAGGTGGCGAGCAGGAAGGTCGGGAAGTTGCTGACCTTGCGCACCGGGGCCGGGCTCGACACGAAGCGGTGCAGGAAGTTGAACTGCACCACGCCGGGTCGCACCACCCAGTCACCCGAGATATTGGGGGAGCGGTCGAGGCTGCCCTGGGCCGCGAGCCCGCCGGGCAGGAGGGCGAGCAGCACGATCGCGCGCAGCAGTCGCGGCATGGCGGCACTTCGGCAGACTGGCGTCATTTGACCCGCACCCGGCCTTTCATGTTGCTGTGGATCGAGCAGAAATACTTGTAATCGCCGACCTGGGGAAAGCTGCGCGACACGCTCGTCCCCGGGGCCGTGTCA
>JAOUIC010000146.1 GCA_029884275.1 Gemmatimonadota bacterium
TTTGTCTTTGTGCGCTGGGCGACGGCACCCGCCCTGGTTGGGCCCAGGGTCAGGGCGAAACGGAGTCCGGCGCCGTGCCGACGAGGCTCCGATCGACGTATCCCAGCGTCTGTCCGTCCGCCACCACCCGATACCAGCCCTGACGGAGCGAGTCCACCACGAGGGAATCGCCGGGGTTGAGGACCCGTACCACCGGCGCCGAACCGCTCCGACCCGCCCTGACGTTGACCCAGGTGCTCGCGTAGCGGCGTTCCAGCGATTCATCAGCGGGGGGCGTCCTGGCCGAGGTGGGCGACGGTGCCGGCTCCGCTCTGGGGACGTCGGCAGCCGCGGGGGTCGAATCAACTGGTGACACCGAGTCGATCGGAGGCATCGATTCGGCCGGTTGCGCCGCCGCCACCGCTGGCGACGGTTGAGGAGCGGAATCGACCGCGATCGCCGATGGGCGGGCGGCGGAGGTTTCGACCGCGACCTGGAGATCGCGTCGCACGGCGATCACAACCATGACCGTGACCAGCGCTCCGGCGATGAGCAGACCCACCGGTATCCGACGATGTCTCGACACGGATGCCGGGGACTGCCAGAGGCGACCGTCGAAGGGATGCGCGCAATGCGGGCATCGGGTCGCGATGCTCAGCGCATTCCGGCCGCAGTTCGGGCAGAGGAGATCAGGCATTCAGGGTGGTGGCGGGTGCCGCTCTCTTCAAACCTACCTTTCCGGCCCCTGCTGTGTCAGCATCGCCATCGGAGGCACCCTGGTCTCCGGGGACGAACCACCCTGCAGCCGGTTGCCCTTGACAGTCGCTCGGATCCACGGAAGATGCAGGAGCAGCTTGACCTCCCCTGACTGGTTCGACCACCACGGCGCATCATGAAGATCGGCCTTGTCGGCTTCGCGGGTTCAGGAAAGACCACCGTCTTCAACACCCTCACCGGCCTGAGCGTCCCCACCGGCTTCGGCGGGACGGTCCACCTCGGCACCGTGAAGGTGCCCGACGAGCGCATCGACCGACTCAGCGCGATGTTCAAACCGAAGAAGACCACCTACGCCGAGATCGTCTTCAGCGACATCCCCGGCGAGCACGGCGCCGAGCACAAGGGCCTCTCGCGCAAGGCGCTCGAGCCGATCCGTGCGCAGGACGTGCTCTGCCTGGTGCTCCGGGCCTTCCCCAATCCCGCGGTGGAAACCAAGGCCGACCCCGCCGCCGAACTGGAGGCGTTCCACGTCGAGTGCATCCTCGCCGACCTCGAGATGGTGGAGCGAAAGCTGGACCGCGCGAAGAAGGACAAGACCGACCCCCTGCACGTGTCGGCCTTCGAGCTGATGAAGCAGACCCTGGAAGCCGAGCGGCCGATCCGGTCGCTCTCGGAGCCGGTGCTGCACCGCGAGATGCTCACCGGGTTCTCGTTCCTCACCGACAAGCCGCTGCTCGCGGTGCTGAACCGGAGCGAGGACGAGGCGGCCCTGCCGATGCCGGAGCCGCTCACGAAGCGGCTGGCCCAGTTGAGCGCGGCGGGGCTGGTGCTGTCGGCGAGCGTCGAGGCCGAGATCGCGCAGCTGGATCCCGCCGACCAGGCCGCCTTCCTCGCCGACCTCGGCCTCAAGGAGTCGGCGCGGGCGCGGTTCGTCCGCACCGCCTACGAGCTCTTGGACCTCATCTCCTTCTTCACGGTGGGGGAGGACGAGGTGCGCGCCTGGCCGATCCGGCGGGGGACGCACGCGCGGGCGGCGGCGGGGAAGATCCACTCCGACCTCGAGCGCGGCTTCATCCGGGCGGAGGTGATGGCGTACGGCGACTTCATCGCGCACGGCTCGGAGCACGCGGTGAAGGAGGCGGGGAAGTTCAAGCTCGAGGGGAAGGACTACGTCGTCGCCGACGGCGACATCATGAGCATCCGGTTCAACGTGTAGGCAACAGGGGTCGCACTGGCGGCTTGCCCGCGCGTTCCTGCCGGCTCAGTGAAACTAGACCGGCCGAACGAGCTGTGCGAGTTCGAGGGTGAGAGGTGCGCGAGCAGCTTGCGGCCCATGTGACCTGGTCGCATCCTTGCGAGAGACAGTACCCTGCACTGGAGGTGACCATGGTGTGGCGTTCCTGGCTAGCTGGCCCGCTGTCCGCCGGCTTTCTCCTGCTCGCCTGCTCGAACGGCGACCCCGTCGGTAGCGGTGGGGGCGGCGGGGGCGGCGGGGGGCCAACGCTGGAGCCGGCAGAGTTCAATGCCTCGGTGAATCCCACTCCTCCGGCGGGCTACTCCATTTCCGAAGAGCCTTACGTGTGGCAGGCGTATATCCGTTACGGCGACGCCTGGGTGGCGGTGGGCGGGCCCCAAGCCTCACTTGGACCATCTGCCCGTCTCGTGATCGACTGCAACGACCCGGGAATGCACGATGCCTGCACCTTGCATCGATCGGGCCTGATCCAGGTGGCGGTCACCCAGGTATCGCCGGGCTCAGTACGCCTGTGCGCCTACAAGAGCGGGTTCCAGTGGTACGACGGTCTCCTGCTGAACACCCCACTTGGTAGCTTGGGTCTGGCGCCGGCCGCCTCCTCGAGTCAGGATCCGGCGAATGCGGGGATCTGCTATTCGTAGCGTCCGGCATTCCGGACCGGGGGCCGGGCATCCGAACGCGGCACGGGTGATTCACCCAGAAGCCCACCTAGCCAGCGCAACGAGGAGAAGCCCGACAGCAGATGATCCGCTGTCGGGCTTCCAGCATTTCCATGACTTCCGCCGGCAGGCGACGGATCAGGCCTGCTTGGTCATCACCCCGGCGAGCTTGCCCGAGGCAAACCCGAGGAGTGCGCCCACGATCATCGAAGCGCTCACCTGGAGGAGCGGGTTGCCCTTGTAGCTGACTTCCGTCAGAGCGGCCAGCGCGAAGCGCTGGGCGTCGATCAGCACAATGGCAAACGTGGCCGCATAGCCATACACACTGGCCGGGATGGACGACAGCAGCTTGACGTGCGCTGCCATGCAGAGGATGAACACGGTCACGCCGACGACCAGGCCGGGGGGCAGGCCGGTCTGCAGGATGAGGACCGCGGCCACCCATGCCAGCACTGCGCCAAAGAGGTTGCCGACGATCGTCTGCTTGAGCGCGTTGGTGTCTCCGCCGCAGTGGAAGAAGCAGGCCCAGGCGATGAAACCGGCCCATACCGACAGGGTACCGAGGGCGAGCCAGGTGAACAGGCCGCCAAGCAGCCCTATGCTCAGGGATAGCGCGACCAGCTGTGACATAGTGTCTTCCCCTTTCGTAGCCGCAGCGGGGCGCAAGCGAAGCGCCATCGGAGCGGAGGTAATGGGAGGAGCCTGCACGTCAGCGCTTCCACATATCACCAAACCGGGACCCCGTCAATCCTCGAGTGGAGGAGTACGGGGAACGGGGAGCGGGTTGGGGATGTTGGAGGAGGCTGCTGAGTCCCGACGCCTCACCGCCGAGAGAGCTCGCCCAGCGCCCGATCCAACTCCTCTACCATGATCTCCGCCTCCGGGATGCCGAAGGCCATCGGGGGCTTGATCTTGATGACGTTGTCGAACGGCCCGTCGGTCGAGAGCAGTACGCCCGCTTCACGCATCAGGTTGACCAGATCCCCCGCCTCCTCGGTCGCGGGTTCGAGAGTGGCGCGGTTACGCACGAATTCCACGCCCAGGAAGAGACCCTCGCCGCGCACGTCACCGATCAGTTGGTGGCGGCCGGTCAGCTCTTCCAGGCGGGTCTTGAGGTGCCGGCCGGTGCGGAGCGCGCCGGCCTGAAGCTGTTCTTCCTCCAGTACGTCCAGCACCGCCAATCCGACGGCGGCGGAAACTGGGTTGCCCCCGAAGGAGGAGAAGAACTCCATGCCGTTGGCAAAGGCCGAGGCAATCTCCGGCGTCGTGATCACGGCGGCCATGGGATGGCCGTTGCCGATGGGCTTGCCCAGGGTGACGATGTCGGGAACCACCTCCTGCAGTTCGAACGCCCACATGTGCGAACCCACCCGGCCGAACCCGGTCTGCACCTCGTCTGCGATGAACAGACCGCCGGCAGCCCTCACCAGGCGCGCGGCCTCCTTCAGATAGGCACTGGGAAAGACCACCTGCCCGCCGCAGCCGGAGATGGACTCGGCGATGAACGCCGCGGGCCCCTGCCCCGTCTTCCGGCGGACGACTTCAATCTGTTCCCCGACTGAAGCGGCGTAAGCCAGCGCCGTCTCGGCGGAGTAGCCCTTGAACCGGCCGCGGTAGGGATCGGGGAGTGTGGCGACCTCGACATGATCCGGTTTGCCGCTCCCCCCTTTGCGCCTGAACTTGTAGGGGCTCACGTCGATAAGGTCGCTGGTATGACCGTGATAACCCCAGTCCAGCGTGACCACGTTGCGCCGCCCGGTGACCGTGCGCGCCATCCGCAGGGCCAGATCGTTGGCCTCCGATCCCGAGCACACCGGATACACCACCGAGAGCGGCTTCGGAAAAGTCCCTCCCAGCCGGTCGGCGTAGTCCAGAATGGCGTCGTGCAGGTAGCGGGTGTTGGTGTTGAGCACGCTCGCCTGCCGGACCAGCGCCTCAACCACCCTCGGATGCGCATGGCCCACGTGGCAGATGTTGTTGACCCCGTCGACGAAGGCCCGCCCTGTGTGGTCGTAGAGATAGGCACCGCGCCCCCGTACGATCTTGAGCTTCTTGCGGTAGCTGATGGAGAGCGAGGGTCCCAGCAAACGGGCGCGACGCTCCAGCAGCACCGTGGGCGGCGCCGGATCGGCCACGTAACTCTCCGGCGCCAGCCGGAGGATCAGGTTGGGATCGGGCGAGAGCCTGCTCCACACCGGCCACAGGCCGGGTTGCCCGACGCCGGGAAAGTCACCCGTCATGCCGAGCCGGTCGGTGATGATCTGGAAATGCAGATGGGGTGCCCAGCCACCGTTGACTTCGGGGGTACCGATGGTGCCGATGCACTGCCCCGCCGCCACCGTCATTCCCGGCGTGAGTCGTGTGAGCGCCTCACGGGCAAGGTGGCCGTAGAGCGTGAAGAAACGGGGGCCGCCCGCGCCGGCCTCATGCTCCAGGATCACGGTGGGCCCGTAGTCGAGGGCGCTGGCGTTGTCGGCCACGGAGAATACCCGGCCGTCGAGCGGGGCCCGCACCGGGGTGCCCGGTTCGATGAAGAGGTCCACCCCCAGATGCTGGGAGCGCCGCTCGGGCGACGCCGCCGTGCGGTACTGATCGCTGCTGTAGACCGCGCGCACCTCGCCGTACCGACCGATGCCGAAACGGGCGCCCTCCACCGCAAGACGGTCCCGGAGCCAGACCCAGTACCCGTTCGGGTCAGCGGCGTGCTCCATTCCCGGCGCGCCCGGCGTCAGCGACACCAGCGAGCGCCCAGCGCGGTTCAGGTCAAAATCGAACACCGGCTTCGGGGCGCACGCATCGGAGGACAGCCAGGCAACGACCTCATCATGGGCGGGAACCGCCGGGAGACCGGC
>JAOUIC010000147.1 GCA_029884275.1 Gemmatimonadota bacterium
TACCGGCGCAACGGTCCCACCTCCCCGGCGTAGCGCTTCGCCATGACCCGTGCGATCTGTGCGACGTGGCCGAGATCGTGTGCCACCCAGGTGGCGAGCAGCTGTTCCAGGGTCACCGTCCCGAACTCGGTGTGCTCACCGGTGCGGGACAGTTCCGCCGCTGTCAGGTGAAGCGAGGTTTTCGCCGCGGAGCCGGGTGAATTCGTCCAGCAGGCTCTCCAGGGCCCGAGCCCGGTTCCGCTCGATGTGCCTGACCATGTCGAACGGCTCGAAACGGCGGTGCCCGGCCTTGCCGAGGATGATCCTGGCGCGTGGCATCCAGTCAGTCTCTTCCCCCCCGTCAATCAGGTGGCCGACCACGTCAAACGGGCTCCAGGTGCCCTCCCCCTCATTCGCGGTGAGCCACTCGGAGGGGAGTCCACGCAGCCAGTGATCGAGCACGACCGGCGTCCGGCTGAGCACGGCGATGGCGGAGTCGAGGCGGAAGGACACCAGGTGGCCTCTGCGTCACGGCCGGAGCCGGACCTCGTAGAGATTGGGGATGCCGCAACCCAGCGCCGACGCCGGGGTGAAGCGCCAGGTCGCGACGGCCTGCCGGGCGGCCGCGAGGGCCGCGGAATCGGCGGGATACCAGAACCCTACTCGCGAGAGCAGCGGCACGCCGCTGGCACCGACCCAGACCCTGAGCTCCACCCGCGCCGGCGCATCGGGCGCTATCGGCACGGGCTCCCCACCCGGCTGGCGCTCGATCCTGGTGACCAGGCGGCTGAGCGTGTCGCCCGCGGCAGCCGCGGAGATGCGTGCGGCACATTCCTGCACTGAGGGCTCGCCGGGGCGGCGGGGGCCGAAGCTCAGGGGATAAACCGCCGGGAGGGAGAGAGAGTCCTCGCCCGCGGTTTCACTCAGTGCGCGCAAGACCTGCAGGTGGTTCTGCGGCCAGAGCTGCGCCAGCGCGGCCGCGTATCGCGAATCGCCCACCTGCTCGAGCAGGGCGAGGAGCACCCTGTGGTGCTCGCGCCGGGCCTGGCCGCCGAGATTGCCTGCCCCCTCGAGTTCGAGGATGCCGGCCAGCGCGTCGAGTTCGCCGGTTCGCCAGGCACGGTCCAGGGGATAGGGGTCGGGCCAGTAGAAACGCTCCCGCGCGGCCGCAGCCGCCTTCGGGGCGGCAGGCGGATTCGCCGCCGGGTCGAGCTGTTGCGACGGCAAGGCGACGGGCGCGAGCAGCAGCAGACTCGCGACCGCCGCCAGCCCGGGTACCCGCATCAGCTCCCGGGCGCCTTGTAGCCCACCTGCATCTTCGTCGCCTTGTCCACATCCTCGGGCGTGAGCAGCACGGTGGACTTGAGGCTGACCGCCCCGCTGGCGTTGACCGCCAGACTGACGGCCACTGCGGTGGCGTGGTCGGGGAACTCCGCGATACCGATCACGTCGCTGTCGCCGAAGCAGTAGTAGAACGCATGCAACTTGCCGCCCACCTTCTCGATCATCCCGCGCACCATCTGGGCGCGCTTCGAGCCGCCGTCCTTCTGGAGTCCCTGGACTCCGCTGGTGTTGTACGAGCCCTGCCAGAGGTAGAAAGGCATACCGATCTCCTGTGTGCGACATCGTGGAGTGCGGCGGGACTGAGATCACCCGACCGTGGCGCACGACGCTGTGGTGGAGGACACCAAAACTGCCTCGCGGACGGGGGGAGCGGAAGGGCGGGGAAACTCTAGCCCGACCTCTCCGGATCCTGACGCGGCGGCTTCAGGATGCGCTCCGTCTCCTCCCGCGCCGCGATGAGCCGTTCCACCTCCTCCGACACCTCGGCGGCGAGGCCGAGATGGGTGGTGAGACCCGCGACGGTCGCCGCGCCGGCGTGAAGCCGGAGCAGGTTCAGCCGGATCGTCTCCAGCGCGCCGACCGCGTCACCGAGCTTGGCATGCACCGCGTCCCGATCCGCACGGAGACCGGCATGCTGCGGCGCGGAGGCGTCATCGCCGAGATCGGCGATGGCTTCCTGCAGCCCGGTGTAGTGCTTCCGAAGCAGCTGGGCATCGTTCTGAAGCCGGCCGAGCAGCGCCGGCAGATCCCCCAGCTCCTGGCGCGTCTCCTTCGGCAGGCTCTCGAACAGCTGCTCCGCCGCCATGCCGAGCGACAGCTCGGTCGCGCGGTGGGTCATGGCGGAAGTCGCCTGGCCCCGGCCCACCAGCCGGCGGGCGATACCAAAGGCGAGCCGCCCGATCCGCCCCATCCAGACCTTTCCCCAGAACTCGGTATCCACGTCGCGATGCCGCTGCTGCATGGCGAGGAGGCCGATGGTGCTCATGAGTGTGACCGCGCCCGATAGCGCGAAGACCGCGCCAGCATCCATGAACATGAACATGCTGTGCCGCAGCGCGAGATAGACCGTGACCGCCGACAGCCCGAAGATCGTGCCGCTGACTCTGGCCGCCGCCCCGAGGATGCGCTCAAGAGGCGTCGGCCCGCGGCGGTGTTCCACCGAGAGTTCCTCCCTCGCCTGCTCGCTCTCGGCCTGGAAGGCGGGACCCAGGTCCTGGTGAGTGAACCCCAGCCGGGTCAGCCGGCGCGCCGCCCCCACGAGGTATGCGAACGGCACGACGGTCAGCCCGAAGACGAAGGTCGCGAACCCCGGGGTGCCGCCGAACAGCGCCGAGACGATGTTGGAGCCGATGAGCAGGAAGAACATCCCGACCAGCGTGCCGCCGCCATCGAGTCGGCCGTACCGCTTCACGAAGGCGCGGAGTGCCGCCGGCAACTCCCGCCGCTGCTCGAGCGCGAGGCTGAGTTGCTCGGCCACCGCGTCGGCGCTCGGCGGGCGGTCGGCGGGGGCCTTCGCCATGCACCGGTCCACCAGGGCGGCGAGCTTTCTCGGCACTGGCAGGCCGAGCGACGCGAGTGGGGGAGCGGGCTCGGTGACCTGCTTCGCAAGCACCTCGGTCGGGCTCGCGCCCTCGAAGGGGAGCCTGCCGGTGCACGCATAGAACGCCGTGGCACCCAGTCCGTAGAGATCGCTCCGGGCATCGATGTGCCCGCCGAGTGCCTGCTCGGGACTCATGAACTCGGGGGTGCCGGTGACACCGTCGGCCTCGCCGCCGCCAGCCGCCGCCGCGATACCGAAGTCGGCGACCAGCACCCGGCCGGTCGCCGATTCGAGCAGGATGTTGTCCGGCTTGACGTCGCGGTGCACCAGCCCCTGGCCGTGCGCGTAGGCGAGCGCCCACGCCACCTCGCGGAAGATGCGAGTCGCTTCGGAGCCGGGCAGGGGACCGCGCTGGCGGACGCGCTGGGCCAGGGTCTCGCCATCCACGTATGCCATCACGTAGAAGACGAAGTTGTCCCGCTCCTCGACCGCGTGGATGGGGATGATGTTCGGGTGCGAGAGCTTGGCGGCGACCCGCGCCTCGCGGAGGAACCGGTCGCGCAGGGTGGTCTGAATGGCCCGGTCGGGCGGCAGCAGCTTGATGGCCACCGGCCGGTCGAGGTGGACCTCGCGCGCGAGGTACACGATCCCCATGCCGCCGCGACCGAGCTCGCGGTCGATCGAGTACCGGCCGGCCAGCGCCAGCTGGAACTCGAGGAAGAGTGGATCCACCGTCGTGTCGGAGCGGCTCACCCTGAACTAATACCGGGGCGAATCCTGTCCTGCCAGCGGTGATGGCATGCTGCCTGGCCACCGCGGTGGCGGCCTCGGCGGCGGGGGCCGCGCCCGGCTAGAACAGCGACCTGAGCGCTCGCGCCGCTTCTACCGTGCCGCGCGGCAGGCGTGGGATGAGTTGGTCAAGCTCCTCAATGGTCTCCACCCAGGTGGAACGCGCGGCGATCGCCATGAAGTCGATCAGCGACGCAAGGCTCTCGGGGCCGGCCACGAGGCAGAGGGTCTCCCCATCGAGGATCAGTGAGCGGTCGTCCTGGTTGTGCGATCCATTGAGGAGATAGAAGACGTCACGGGCGCGCTCCTCCGGCGGCGCCCGGTAGAGCGCGGAATCAACCGGGGCCAGCAACTGGGGGGTCATCCGCCCTGCCGCGGCCAGGGTCGGGTCGCGGGCGATCTCCTTGGCCCGGGCCGCGACGTAGTTGACGAACACCTGGAACCAGGCGGGATCCTCGAGCAAACGCTGGAACCCATCGCCACTCGCGAACAGCTGGCTCTTGAGGTGAAGCTTCGGGGCGCGCGGCTTCCCCGCGGATGGTGCCGCGATGGGCTGCGCCACGGCTGGGACCAGCAGCTCCTCGAGCAACTGGACATCGCCCAGCCGCTGGTAGGTCTCGTCACTGAAGGGGAACGCCGCGCGCGGGAAGTCGGGGTCGAGCAGTCCCTCGATGACCGCCTGATAGCGCTCCCCGATGCTCCGGGTGTCGATGTCCTGCCCGTAGAGTCCCACCCGGAGTCCGCCGCCGGATGCCTCGAGCGGTTCCTTCAGTACCTCGCCGAGCTGGAGGTATCCCTCCAGCACATCGTGCGTCAGCACGGTCTGCACCGCCGCGTCGCCGTAGGGGGCATTCGCGCTGCGCGCGGCGATGATGAACACCCGCCCGCCGCGAAGCGCCGTCCCCACCAGCATGCCGGCCCAGAAGAAGCTGCTCCACTGCGAATCGGGCACCAGCAGTCGCGAGCCGGCAGGCATGAGGTTGTACAGCCCGGCCTTGAGGGCCGTGGCGTACTTGGGGCCATAGCCGGTGGCGTTGTGGGCCTGCAGGATGCGCGTGGTCAGCTCCCGGGCCAGCGAGTCCACCCGCTCCGGGAAGTCGTCGGGAAATGGCTCGGCTCGGAGCGGCGGCGGGATTTCGTCCTTGCGGAATCCCTGAGAACGGAGCAGGGCCCGGGCTTCGCCCTTGAGCCCGATCGCGGCCGGACCCTTCACCAGCACGGTCCGGTCCTCCCAGCGCGCACCCTCGTAGTTCTCACCCACGCCTTCGCCGGTGAAGAGCGCCGCGCCACGCGCCGGATCCTGCTCGGTCAGGTCGTAGAAGGCGACCTTTCGGTGGTCCCGCATGTAGTCATCCGCGAACGGGATGGCGAAGTCCCGCGCGGGCAGCCGGCGGCGGAATGAGGGGTCTCCCGGAAGGGTGATGTTGACGTGTACCCGGACGTATCCGTGGAGCCACTTGTCGCCGCGCTCCGCTCTCAGCCGCTGCAGCCGCGTCGAGCGCGCCACCGCATCCCGCAGCGACCGCTGCGCGGCGCGGACCTCCGCCTGGAGCGCAGCGGCCTCCTTCGGGAGCTTCATCTCAGGCCCGAGCGGATCCAGCAGGAGCTGCATCCAGCGGCGGCCATGGCGCTGGTCGAAGTACCACTGGTCGTGGAAGATCATGAACAAGGGCAGCGAGCCGGTGGAATCGAACTCCCGGACCCGGTCCGTCAGCGCCGCGATGTAGCCCTGCGCCGCCACCCGGCCTCCCACCCGATCGGTATGGCCTCCGGGCGCGGTGCCGGGAAAGTCATGCACCCAG
>JAOUIC010000148.1 GCA_029884275.1 Gemmatimonadota bacterium
TGGGCGTCATTTTCGGTCTCGCCAACGGCGGCCTGATGCTCGCGATCGGGCTGACCCTCATCGGGGCCTGCCACCTGCCTGTCACGTTCCGGATGCGGGTGGCCCTGCTGCTGGCTCTCGGCGTCGCGCTGGCGGCGGTGCGCGCGGGTGCCGTGCCATGGCAACTGCCGATGGTCGTCTGGCCGGTCCTCGGGTCGATGTTCATGTTCCGGCTGATCGCCTACATGTACGACCTGCGGCACGGGAATGCCCCGCCTGGGCTGGCCCAGCGGTTGTCGTACTTCTTCATGCTCCCGAACGTGGTCTTCCCGCTGTTCCCCGTGGTGGACCCCAGCACCTACCATCGGCGGTACTATGACGAGGCGGCACCCGCGCTCTATCAACGGGGCGTCGCCTGGATGCTCCGGGGCGCTCTGCACCTCCTGGCGTACCGGTTCATCTACCAGCGCCTGACACTGGCACCGAGCGAGGTTGCGGACACCGCCGACCTGGCCCAGTACATGGTGACCACGTTCGGGCTCTACCTCCGAGTCTCGGGGCAGTTCCACCTGATCATCGGCATGCTCCATCTCTTCGGCCACCGTCTGCCGGAAACCCACCGGGCCTACTTCCTCTCGTCCAGCTTCACCGATTTCTGGCGCCGGATCAACATCTACTGGAAGGATTTCATCCAGAAGGTGGTCTTCTTCCCG
This sequence comes from Gemmatimonadota bacterium, assembly GCA_029884275.1. Classification (GTDB taxonomy): domain Bacteria; phylum Gemmatimonadota; class Gemmatimonadetes; order Gemmatimonadales; family GWC2-71-9; genus JADJOM01. Next base: position 693 of record JAOUIC010000148.1, read on the forward strand.
GTCTTCTTCCGGCTTCGCGGGCGGGGCGAGGTGCCGGGCCTGGCAATCGCGACGCTGGTGGCTTTCTTCGCCACCTGGGTGTTTCACTCCTATCAGTGGTTCTGGATTCTCGGCAAGCCGTTGATCACCGCGCCGGACATCCTGTTCTGGTCGGTGCTGGCCGTGCTGGTGCTCATCAACTCGCTGATCGAGCGGAAGCGGGGCCGGATCCGCAAGCTGGACGACCGGGGCTTCTCCGCCAGTGAAGCACTGTCACTCGGCATCCGCACCGCCGGGACGTTCCTCGCGCTGACGGTGCTCTGGACCATCTGGACCAGCGCGTCGACGGCGGAGTGGGTCTCCCTCTTCTCGGTGGTCGAGTGGAGCTCGCCACACTTCTACCTGCTGCTCGCCGGCCTGTTGGTCGCGGCGGTGCTGGTGGCCGGGGCGGCGCGCTACTTCTCCGACCAGACCGTCCGCCTCGGGGAAACCGGGGCCGGGCAGTTCGGGCGACAGGCTGGCCTGGCCGGCGCGGGGATCGCAGGGCTGCTGCTCGTGGCGCACCCGGCATTCACCTCGCGAATGCCGCTTGAATCGCAGGCCGTGCTCAGGAGCCTTCGGTCCGGCGACCTGAGCGCGCGCGACGCGGAGCGGCTGCAGCGCGGGTATTACGAGAATCTCATCGGCGTCAACGCGCTCAACAGCCAGCTGTGGGAGGTGTACGCGCAGCGGCCAGACGACTGGCAGTTCATCGCCGAGACCCCCGCCGGCCGCAACAGTGGCGACTTTCTCGAGAAGGAACTCGTGCCCGGGGCCGAGATCCTGTGGCACGGCGCGCCGTTCCGGGTGAATCGCTGGGGCATGCGCGACCGCGACTACGAGCGCACCCCGCCGCCGAATACCCGGCGGATCGCGGTGTTCGGCGCATCCTACACCATCGGTTCCGGCGTGGGTGACGGCAAGAACTGGGAGTCGCTGGTCGAGGACCGCCTCAATCGGGAGCGCGCCCCCGGCGCGGCGGCGGTCGAGATCCTCAACTTCGCGGTGCCCGGCTACACCGCGATCCAGAGCCTCCGGCTGCTGGACATCCGAGCCCTGGAGTTCGCCCCGAACGTTGTCTGGCTCGTGACCTACCCGGACGAGTCACTGGACATCGTGCACCACATCGTCAAGATGGTCCGCAGCGGCGTGCCGCTCCCTTATCCCCGGCTCGATCACGTGGTGGCTGAGGCCGGTGTCACGCCGGACCTGACCGAGGAGGAGGCCAAGCGCCGGCTGCTGCCCCTTCACCGGGACCTGCTGGCGTGGACCTATGGCGAGGTCGTGGCCCGGTGCCGCGCGCGCGGCATCCGGCCGGTCTGGATCTTCCTGCCGGCGACGCGGGCAGTGCGGGGGGAAGATCCGCTCCCGTGGATGATGCAGCTCGCGGCGGACTCAGGGTTCGCCACGGCGGAACTGGCCACCGTCTACGACGGCTATCGGCAGGAGGAGATCATCGTGGCCCCCTACGATTTCCATCCCAACGAGAAGGGCCACCGGATCATCGCCGACCGGCTGTATCAGCAGCTCGCTCCGCGGCCGGAGCTGGTTGGCGCACCGGACCCGGGCCAGCCGGCCGCATCACACGGCATTCCCCCAGCACCGGCGGCACCGCCGGATGGAGACTGATTCATGACCGACGTCGTCCCCGCGGTGAAGCAGTATGTCCTCGACCAGTACCTGCCGGGCGAGAACCCGGCGAACCTGACGCTCACCACGCCACTGGTTTCGGGTGGGATCCTCGACTCGCTGGCGATCCTCGATCTGGTGGCCTACCTGGAGAAGACCTTCGGGATCGAACTCGAGGCCCACGAGGTGGACCGCGACCGGCTCGATACCCTCGAGCGGATCGCGGCGCTCGTGAACGGGAAGCTCGGCCGGTCCTGAGATGGACCAGGTGCCCCTGCTTCACCGGTTCCTCGACGCCGTCAGGCGCTACCCCGATTCAGTGGCGGTGCGCGAGCCTGGCGGTGCCGAGATCTGCTACCGGGATCTCGACGCGCTCACCGGGCAGGTCCGTGACTTCCTGATCGGCCGCGGGGTCTCGCCCGGCGACCGGGTCGCGATCTACCTGCCCAAGACCATCGATGCGGTCGCAAGCCTGCTTGGTGTGCTGCGGGCCGGGGCGGCGTACGTGCCGGTCGATCCGGGCTCCCCCGCCTGGCGCGCCGCATACATCCTGCATGATTGCGCCGTGCGCCTGGTGATCGCGGACCGGTCGTTTCTCGCCGGCCTCGAGCCCGAGCTCGAGGCCCTGGGCGCCTCCCCCGCGGTGCTCGCGGTGGACGAGCCCGGCGCGGCTCAGGGACTGACGGCGGCCATCGAGCGGGTCGGCGAACTGCCGACCACGACCGACGCCGGCGTTCCCCCCGAGGCCGTCGCCTATATCCTCTACACCTCCGGCTCCACCGGAAAACCCAAGGGGGTGACGATTTCGCATGAAGCCGCCCTCGCGTTCGTGGTGTGGTGCGCCCGCCGCTTCTCCCCTACGGCCGACGACCGGTTCTCGTCCCACGCTCCCTTCCATTTCGATCTGTCGGTGCTCGACCTCTACGTCCCGCTGCATCATGGAGCGTCGGTGGTCCTCATCGGCGAGGAACTGGGAAAGGACCCGCAGAAGCTGGCCCAGCTGATCGCTACCGAGCGGCTCACGGTCTGGTACTCCACACCCTCGATCCTCAACATGCTGGTGCAGTACGGGCATCTCGAGCGCCATGATCTCGGCGCGCTCCGCCTGGTGCTGTTCGCCGGCGAAGTCTTCCCCCTGCCGCAGTTCCGGGCCCTGAAGGCGCTGGTGCCGCGTCCGCGATACCACAATCTCTACGGTCCGACCGAGACCAACGTCTGTACTGCCTACGAGGTTCCCGACACCGTACCGGACGATCGCACGGAGCCGTTCCCCATCGGATGGCCCTGCGAGCACTACCTGGCGAGGGTGGTCGACGGTGAGGGGAGGGTCGTGCCACGCGGCGCCGAGGGCGAGCTGCTGATCAGCGGGGTCGGCGTGATGTCTGACTACTGGAACCTCCCCGACCGGAACGCCGCCGCATTCCTGGTGGACCCCGATGGCGTCCGCTGGTACCGGACTGGTGACCTCGTGGTCGAGGAGCCGGACGGCTGCCTGATCTTCCACGGCCGGGCCGACCGCATGGTGAAGCGGCGTGGCTACCGGATCGAGCTGGGAGAGATCGAGGCGGGGCTGGCCCGGCACCCCGGTGTGGGCGAGGTCGCAGTCGTCGCCGCCGCGGACGAGCATGCCGGTATCCGTATCACCGCGTTCCTGAGTCCGGCAGCCGAGGAGCGACCCTCGCTGATCGCACTGAAGCAGTTCGCCGTGCAGGTCCTGCCTCGGTACATGGCTCCCGATGCCTACCTGTGGCTGGAGGCGATTCCCCGAACTTCGACCGACAAGACCGACTACCAGCGACTCAAGCAACTCGCGTCTCCTGGCGGCGCCGCGGCTCCGGCGGCCCGGTGAGTCGCACCACGGCGGCAGGGCGGTGATGGTCGTGGGGCCGTCAGGGCGGTGCCTCGGATGAGCGTCAACCGCAGGTTCGCCGCGCTCGGCCTCGGCGAGGCCGTCGCCCGGCTGGTGGGGTTTGCTGCCACCGTCTGGGCGATTCGCGCATTGGGGGCCTCGACCTACGGACTCATCGGGGTTGCGGCCGCGGTCACCCTCTACGGCAATCGGATCGCCGACCTTGGCTTCGACTTGGGCCTCGGGGTGCGGGAGATCGCCGCCGACAGGGCGTTCCTCGCCCGGGTGACTCCCTCGGTGCTGGGACTCCGGCTGCTGATCTCGGCCGGCCTGGCCGCGGTACTCGCCCTGGTCGGACTCTTCATCCTGCCTCAACCGGACGGCGCCATCCTGGCTGTCTACGGACTCACGCTGTTCGCCGTGGGGGCGAGCACGCGCTGGATCCACCTTGGGGCCGACCGAAGCCGAACGGCGGCGATGTCGCTGGCCGGCGGCCAGCTGCTGATGGCGGCGCTGGTGGTGGCCACGGTGCGGGGACCCGGGGACGTGGCGGCCATGGCGGGAGCGCAGGTGGCCGGAGATCTTCTCGCCGCCCTGCTTCTGGTGCTTGCGCTCGGCGGTGCGGGACGGGCGTTGCCGATCTCGCTCGACTGGGGCGTCTTGCGCCCCCTGCTGCCGCGGGCCTGGGCACTGGTCGGAAGCGCGCTGCTCGGCATCCTGATCTACAACGCCGGCCTGCTGTTCTTGCGTGCCACCCACGGGAGCTCGGCGGTCGGGTATTACGCCGCCGGCTACACCCTCGTCACTTTCTTCCTGAACCTGGGGATCGCCTACAACCTCAGCCTGCTCCCGTCCCTGACTCGACTCCACGGCTCACCTGCCGAACTCACGGCGCTGTACCACACCTCCATCGCGCAGGTCTTCGCGGTCGGCATCCCCGCTGCCGTCGGTGGGTCGCTCCTCGCCGGCCGGATCACCGGCCTGCTCTTCGGGGCAGGGTACGCCGCCAGCGCGGTGCCGTTTGCGCTCCTCGTCTGGTCCATCCCGCTCAATCTCCTTCGCGACGTCCCCCTCATGGCCCTGCTCTCCCACGAGGGAGAACGGTGGGTGCTGCGGGTGACGTTCTGGTCGGCGGTGCTGAGCCTCGCCCTCAATCTCGCGCTTATCCCGCCGCTCGGGACCACCGGTGCCGCGCTGGCCACGATTGTCACCGAGGCGGTCCGGATGGGGCTGGCGGCAGCG
>JAOUIC010000149.1 GCA_029884275.1 Gemmatimonadota bacterium
AGCGGGTGATCCGCGAGGCGATCCTGCTGATTCCGGGCGAGCTGTTCAGCCGGGACCGGCTGATCCGCAGCTATCAGAACGTCAGCAACCTGGGGTATTTCCAGCAGCCGATGGCGCCACCTGACGTCCAGCCGACCGACAATGGCGTGGATGTCGACATCACCTTCCGGGTGGAGGAACGGCGCACCGGCAACATCAACTTCGGCGCCTCCCTGGGGCAGGGGACCGGCCTGGGCGGGTTCATCGGGCTGGAGGAGCCAAACCTCTTCGGGCGGGGAAAACGGGGACGGCTGACCTGGAACTTCGGCCGCAACATCAACGACATCACCCTCAGCTACACCGACCCCGCCATCCGGGAGAGCCGGATTTCCGGGACGCTCACGTTTTTCAACTCGCGGCAGCGCTACACGGTCGGCGACCTCGGACGGCGCGAGCAGCTCGGTGGCAGCGTCCAGTTCGGGTTCCCGTTTTTCGGGTCGCGATTCACCCGGATCTACACGTCATACGGGCTGCAGCGGATTTCCTACAGCGGCGGCTCGCAGGATCTCCAGCAGCAGTACAGCTGCGCCGAGTGCATCCGATCCACGCTCGGACTCAGCCTGGTGCGCGACACACGGGTGGGACTCCCCTTCGCAACCGGCGGGGCCTACACCAACAGCAGCATCGAATTCAACGGCGGCCCGCTCGGCGGTACCGGTGACTACCGGAAGTTCGAATTCGAGGGCCGCTACTACGCCCCGCTGGGCACCATCGGCGGCGACCAGCAGCTGGGGAGCGGCATCCAGCTCGTGCTAGGGCTTACCGCCCGGACGGGGTTCATCTTCGGGGACGCGGGGCCGTTCTTCACCGAGCTCTATTCCATGGGCGGCACCCAGTACGGCCTGCCGCTCAGGGGCTACGAGGAGTTCTCGATCACCCCGAACGGATTCGACCCCTTCGCCGGCGGGGGGTCCGCAGCCGGCTCCAGCAGCTTCGGTGAGTCGTTCGCACTGTTCACCGGCGAGGCTGGCGCGCGGGTGAGCCAGTCGCTCTACTTCAACGTCTTCTTCGATGCCGGCAACGTGTATCGTACCGCGCAGCAGTACGACCCCAGCCGGCTGTTCCGCAGCGTCGGTTTCGGAGCGGCGGTACTCTCGCCGCTGGGCCCGATCGGGATCGACCTCGGCTACGGGTTCGACAAGGTCGATTTCCTCGGACAGCGTGACCCGGGATGGAAGCTGCATTTCCGGCTCGGCAACTTCTTCTAGTGCGGTCCCACCACCCAGCAGGGAGTGTCAGATGTACCGTCGTTTCTTGACTCTGTTCGGAGTCCTTGGAATCGTCCTTCTCCTGCCCACCCCCGCGGCGGGGCAGCAGGCGGGAGCGCGCGTCGCGTTCATCAACGCGCGCGCCGTGCTGCTCGCCACACCCGGATTTGCCCAGGCCGAGTCCACCTACACGCGGGAGCTGGCAGCCTACCGCGGCGAGATCGAGAAGCTGCAGGCCTCGCTGGACTCCGCCGCGTCCGACTTCGAACAGAAGTCGGTCATGCTCTCCGCCACCGCCAAGACGGCCAAGCGCCGCGAGCTCGAGACCCAGCAGGGTCAGCTGGAGCAGCGCGCCACCGAGCTGCGAACCAAGGCGGGACAGCGCGAGCAGGAGTTGCTGTCGCCGATTCACGCCCGGGTCAACGACGTGATCGAGCAGCTCCGGGCCGGCGGCGGGTACGCGATGATCTTCGACGTGAGCGCCAACAGCGGCATCATCGTGGCGGTGGACAAGTCGCTCGATCTCACGGCGCAGGTGATCGAGAAGCTGAAGAGCGCCCCCTGAGCGCACCGTCACCCTCGTCCCTCTCGGCGGGGACGATCGCCCGCCTGGTCGGCGGCCGCCTCGAGGGTGATCCCGGCCTGATGCTGCATCGGCTGGCCTCGCTCGAGCGGGCGGGGCCGGCCGACCTCACCTTCGTTGCCTCTCCCGCGCACCTCCCGGGTCTCCGCGACACCCGCGCCGGCGCCGTCCTGCTGCCGGAAACCTTCGCCTCGGTCCGCGGCGGCCCGCCCACCAGGGTGATCGTCGCCTGGATGGGAGGGGCGCTCACCGCCGCCGCCGAGGCCTTCGCGCCGCCCCGGCCCGCGGCCGCCGGGGTAAGCCCCGATGCCCGCGTGGACCCTTCCGCGGTGCTCGGGGAGGGGTGTGCCGTCGGTCCGTTCGCCGTCATCGGGGCCGAGGTCACGATCGGGGCCCGCACCGTCGTGGGTCCCGGAGCGGTCATCGAACCCGGGGTCCGGATCGGCGAAGACGCCAGCATCGGGCCCGGGGCGGTCTGCGGCGCGGGAGCGGAGCTCGGCGACCGGGTGATGCTGAAGGCGGGAGCGGTGGTCGGAGGGCCCGGGTTCGGGTTCCTCCGGGGGCCGACGGGCCACAGCCGGCTCCCCCACCCGGGGCGCTGCGTGATCGGGGATGACGTCGAGATCGGCTCGTGCACCTGCATCGATCGAGGCAATTTCGACGACACGGTCGTTGGCCGCGGCACCAAGATCGACAACCTGGTGCAGGTGGGGCACAACGTGCACCTGGGCGAACGATGCCTCGTGATGGCAACCACGGGGATCGCTGGCAGTGTCCGGATCGGAGACGACGTGACCGTGGCGGGCGGAGTCGGCATTGCGGACCACGCGAAGATCGGCGACCGGGCGGTGATCAGCGCGAGGAGCGTGGTCTTCGGCTCGGCTACGATCCCGGCCGATGCCGTCGTCGGCGGGTACCCGGCACGTCCCCACCGCAGTTTCCTGCGGGCGCAGGCGGCGCTGTATCGCCTGACGGACTCGGCCGAGGCCCTGCTCACCCTGGCGCGCCGGGAGGCCGATGAGCCGTTGCACGGTCGGGCGCCGGACTGAGCTGTCAGGAACCGGGCTCCACTCCGACCAGGCCACGCGAGTGCGCCTGGAGCCGGGCCGACCCGGAACGGGGATCGTCTTCCGCCGCCTCGACACGGCTGAGCGGCGCGACATTCCCGCGCGACTGAGCCGGGTCGCGCTCACCGACCGGCGCACGGCACTCCGGGTCGGGACCGATCGGGTGGATACGGTGGAGCACCTCCTCGCCGCAGTCTATGCCTCGGGGATCGACGATCTCGACATCGAGTTGGACGGACCCGAGGTTCCCATTCTGGACGGGTCGTTCGCCCCATTCGTGAAGGCGCTGGCCGAGGCTGGAGTCAGGCTGTCCGGGGGGGCCGGCACCGCCGTCCGCCATCTCGAATCACCCGTGGACCTGGTGGAGGGGGAGGCGCGCTACCGCGCCGAGCCCTGCGATGGGCTGGTTCTCGACGTCGAACTGGTGTACGCCGAACCGGTGATCGGGCGGCAGTCGGCGCGCGGGAGGGTGGACCGGGAGTGGTTCACCAGGGAGATTGCCCCGGCCCGGACCTTCGGGTTTCTAGCCGAGGTCGCCCAGCTACGCGGCCGCGGGCTGCTGGCGGGCGCCACGGAGGCCTGCGCCATCGTGCTGGCGGAGGATCGACCGCTGAACACCACCCTGCGCTGGCCGAACGAGTTCGCACGGCACAAGCTCGGTGACCTGCTGGGCGACCTGTCGTTGCTCGGCTTCCGGCCGCGCGCCAGGATTCTGGCCTCGCGGCCCAGCCACCGGGGCAACATTGCCTTCGCACGGACCCTCGCGGCCGCCTGCGGCCTCACGGAGGAGTGACAATGGACATCATGCAGATCATGAACCACTTGCCGCACCGGTATCCGTTCCTGCTGGTGGACCGGGTCCTGGAGATCGAGGGCACCCGAAGGATCGTCGGTCTCAAGAACGTCTCGATCAACGAGGCGTTCTTCCAGGGGCATTTCCCGGGGCATCCGGTGATGCCGGGCGTCCTGATCGTGGAGGCGATGGCCCAGACCGGGGGACTCCTGCTGCTGGAGCAGGTCAAGGACAGGGAAGGGAAGCTGTTCTACTTCATGGCCCTCGACAACGTCAAGTTCCGCCGGCCGGTGGTGCCGGGCGATCAGCTCCGCATGGAGGTTGAGATGCTCCAGTTCCGCGGCAAGACCGCTCGGATGAAGGGCGTCGCCTATGTGGAGGGTCAGGTCGCCACCGAGGCGGAGATGATGGCGTGCATCGTGGACAAGTGACCGACGCCATCCACCCCTCCGCCGTGGTCGATCCCGGCGCCCGCATCGCGCCCGGGGTCGCCATCGGCCCGTTCGCGATCGTGGGCCCGGGCGTGACACTGGGCCCGCGATGCGTCATCGGACCCCACGTCGTGCTCGAGGGGCGGGTGCGCCTGGGCCGGGGCGTCTCCGTGGGCGCAGGCTCGGTTCTGGGCAGCGGGCCACAGGATGCCAAGTACGCCGGCGAGGATACTGCCGTCGAGATCGGCGACGGAACCGTGTTGCGCGAACATGTCACCGTCAACCGGGGAACCGCCGCGAGCGGCGCCACGGTGGTCGGCCGAGACTGCTTCCTGATGACCTATGTCCACGTGGCGCATGACTGCCGCATCGGCGACAGGGTCACGATCGCGAACGCGACCCAGCTCTCGGGGCATGTCACGGTGGAAGACTGCGCCAGTCTCAGCGGCCTGGTCGCGGTGCACCAGTTCGTGACCATCGGCACCTATGCGTTCATCGGCGGCGCCTCCCGGATTCCGCAGGACATTCCTCCCTACATCAAGGCGGTGGGCAATCCGGTCAGGCTGTACGGCCTGAACAGCGTCGGCCTGCAGCGGGCCGGGTTCTCGCCCGAGTCCGTCACCGCGCTGAAGCGGGCCTACCGCATGCTGTTCAACTCGAGCCTCCCGCGGGCGGAGGCGCTGGAAGCGCTCGAATCCGAAGCGGACCGGGTACCCGAAGTCCGCCGCTTGCTCGAGTTCATCGGCTCCGCCCGGCGGGGAACGCCGGCATGACCCGGCACGTCCGGATCGGCGTCATCGGGGTCGGGGCACTTGGCTGGCATCATGCGCGCCATCTCGCGGCGCACGCTGGCGTCGAACTGGTCGGGGTCTACGACATCAGGCCGGATCGCGCTCGTGAGGTCGCCACCGCATTCGGCACCACGGCATTCCCCTCGCGCGAGGCGCTGCTGGAACGGGTGGAGGGCGTCGTCGTGGCGGTGCCGACGGTGTCCCACGCCGCAGTCGGCCTGGCCGGGCTGGCGGCCGGCGTCGCGGTCTTCCTCGAGAAACCCCTCGCCTCGACGCTGACCGAGGCCGACCACCTCGTGGCAGCGGCCGAGGCCTCCGGGCTGGCCATGCAGGTCGGCCACATCGAACGGTTCAACCCCATCGTTCGGGCCGCACGGCACCTGGTACAGCACCCGCTCTTCATTGAGGGAGAGCGGCTCGCCCCGTTCCAGCCCCG
>JAOUIC010000150.1 GCA_029884275.1 Gemmatimonadota bacterium
GAACCGGTCCGACGGATCAGACGGAGATCGACCCGGCACTCCGTGACATGCTGTATGAAGCGGGGATGACCGACCAGCGCTTCACGCCGGCCGAGCTCGTGGTCCAGCCGATGTTCGAACACCCGCGGCTCCTGGTCGAGGCCGGCATTGGCGGTCGGGTGGTGCTGCGGTTCATCATTGACACCACGGGACAGATCGAGCCGGCCTCGATCGAAGTACTGGAGAAGACCCACGAGGCCTACGCCGACGCCGCCAGGAGCGGGGTGATCGGCGCCAGGTTTCGTCCGGCCCTCTTCGGCGTCCGGCCGGTTCGTCAGCTGACCCGGTGGCCGGTGAACTTTCAGGTGGGGCCGGGCGCGTGAGGCGGGTGCGGGTTCCCGGAGGCCTTTAGCGGCGCGCCCGTCGCGGGCCGGCGTGTCGCCCGCGTCTGGCCGTCCCGTTCACGGCACCGGCCCGGTGGCGAGCACCAGGTCATCCACCCACATCGTCTGGGCGACGGGGGAGCCAACTCCGATCCACGGGGCGATGATGAACTGGTTGAACTGCATGGTCGGATGGACTCCGGTGCGGAACAGCACATTCCGCTTGTCGATGACCAGCTGACCGTCGAACCAGTACTGCGCGATCCCGTCGGTCTGGCCCTTGCCCCCCGCGATGGTGTTCAGCTGGAAGTACGCCTCTACCTTGTGCCAGGCGTTCTTGTACCCAGGGGACCCCGCCGTCGTGGTGAACATCGGCTGCGCCGCCTTCCAGCCCTTTTCGTTGTACCACTCTCCGCTCCGGTAGCAGTTGGTCGGGTAGCCATCGGTGTTCCCGTTGCACCCGGCCGCGGCGCGCTGTTCGGTCACGTTGGTGAGATCCACATTGATCCTGGTCGAATCGATGTTGGCCGCGTCGGTGATCGCGAGGCGCGGGATGCCGCCGTTCTGGTAGATCTGCTCGATGTAGGTGGTCAGGTGGGTCAGGGAGGGCCCGATGTAATCGCCGTCCTCGTTCGTGACCACATGGAACTCGTGCGGGTGGTAGTTCACGCCGGACCCCACGTAGTTGGCGCTGTACTTCACATAGTAGCGGACGTATACCCGGTCGGTCGGGGTGATCTTGTGGCGCAGGGAGCCACCCTGGACCGGCTTCGTGCCTCCCGCCTTCCAGGCCATCTGCAATGCACCGGCTCCGGTGTAGTGCTCGGCCGTCGTGATGACCGGGTTGGTATTGTCGTACCATCCACGCGAACCGACGCTGGCGTCCTCGAAAGTCTCGGTGAAGAGCAGTGTCCCGCCAGGCGTGGCGGTGTCCGGAACGACCACCTGCGCCGTGTCCGCCCGGGCGGCCAGCGCCGCGGTAGCGATCACCCGGTAGGCTCCGGCAACGCCTCCGGCCTGGTACAGACCGCCAGAAGTGATCGTGCCACCCGTGGCAGCCCACGCCACCGTCACCGTATCCGTGAAACCGTTGCTGTAGTGCCCGCTGGCGGCGAACAGCTGAGTGGCGCCGGGAAGGACGGTGTCGAGTGCCGGGGTCACCGTGACGCTGGTCAGGGTCACCGGCACCGGCGTGGCGGAGATGGTCACGCCGGAGGTATCGGCGTGCTTTCCGTCCCCGGTGGTCGCGATGGCGCGGAACGCGCCCGCAGCCGGCCCGGCGTGATACATGCCGGCGGGAGTGATCACCCCGCCGGTGGCGGTCCAGTCGACGGCGACGGAGGCCGTCGAACCATCCGACAGCCGGCCGAGAACCTGGAACAGGGCGCTGTCTCCGGTCGCCACCGTGACGGCCACCGGACTCACGTCGAGCGCGGTCAGCACGGGGCCACCGCCGCCACCTGGATCCGCGGGTTGTGAACAGGTGACGGCCAGCGTGCCGAGAAGCGCGCGAATCGGAATCGGGAGGGCCAGCGGGGTCTCCGGACGGCGTGGGGTTGGACCAGTATCATCAGTTGGTCCGGGCTCGACAAGGGTTGTCTCGGCGCTCCGGTGCCCCATGCGCTTCCCCGTGGCCGAAGGCCGCCTGAATCCGATCTCCGCTACAGCCGTAGAGGGTTCCGCGCGCCCGGTGGCCGGCCTCCCCGACCGCCTCGGCCTACCGCCTCCCTCGACCCGGGGCTATCGTGGAACAGCACGTCGTGAGTCCAGCCCGCCACTCCCCGGTCACCGTGCCAGATATCCGCACCGCCCTCGAACAGGGTCTCGCTGACCGCTACCGGCTCCAGCAAGAGCTCGGTCGCGGGGGGATGGCGACGGTCTTCCTGGCCCACGACCTCAAGCACGACCGCCCGGTCGCGCTCAAGGTGCTTCATCCCGCGCTCGCCGCCACCATCGGCCCGGACCGTTTTCAGCACGAGATCCGGGTCACCGCCCGGCTGCAGCACCCCCACATCCTCACGGTGTTCGACTCCGGCGAGACCGCCGGCCAGCTCTGGTTCACCATGCCCCACGTGGACGGCGAGACCCTCCGCGACCGCATCCGGCGCGAGGGCCAGCTGCCGGTGACGGAAGCCGTCCGCATCGCCCGCGAAGCCGCCCAGGCCCTGGCCTACGCCCACGCCCAGGGTGTGATCCACCGCGACATCAAGCCCGACAACCTGCTGCTCACCGGCGACGGCAACACCCTGGTGGCCGACTTCGGCATCGCCAGGGTCGAAGGAGGCGATCAGCACCTGACCGAGGCCGGCATGGCGATCGGAACGCCGGCTTACATGAGTCCCGAACAGTCCGGCGCCGACGGGCAGGTCGACATCCGTTCCGACATCTACAGCCTCGGTGCGGTGCTCTACGAGATGCTCACCGGCCGGCCGCCACTCCCCGGCCTCGGGGCCCGGACCGCGATCACCGGCAAGGCTGGCGCCGACGTGCCCGAGCACGTCCGGCGGGCGCTCCGCAAGGCGCTCGAACCGCTCCCCGCCGACCGCTGGGCCGGCGCGGCGGAGTTCAGCGCGGCGCTTGGCGACACGCCACTACCCCGGCCGCTGCCCCGGCGCCGGTTCATCGTGCCGGCGCTGGTGGTGGTGGCGTTTGCCGCGCTGGTCTATGCCCGGATCCGCGGGCCGGCGGCGCTCGACCCCGACATGATCGCGGTCGCGCCGTTCGAACTTCTCGCCCCGGGCCTCGACCCGGTCTGGCGCGAGGGGATGGTGGACATCCTGTCCCGGAACCTCGACGGCGCGGGCCCGCTCCGCACCGTCTCTCCCACCGTGATCGTGCGCCGCTGGACCGGTCGCGGCGATCCGACCTCGGCGGCGGCGCTCGGCCGCGCCACCGGCGCGGGACTCGCGGTGTACGGCCAGCTGATCGGGACCGGCCCCGATTCGGTCCGCCTCACCGCGACCCTGCTCGACGTCCGGACCCAGCGGAGGCTGGGCGACATCGAGTTGCACGACGTCGCCACGCGGGTGGACCGGCTGGCCGACTCGCTGACCCGCGCCCTGCTCCGCGAACTCGACCGCACCCGCCCGATCGGCGCGACCCGCGTCGCATCCATCGGTTCGAACTCGCTCCCAGCGCTCAAGGCGTTCCTGCAGGGCGAGCAGTTCCTGCGGCGATCGGAGTGGGACTCGGCCATCGGCAGCTACGAGCGGGCGATCGCGGCGGACAGCAATCTCGCCCTCGCTTACAACCGGCTCTCCCTGGCCCTGGGCTGGCTCCGGTCGGGCGCCGACTCGCTGTCGCGGGCCTACGCGCTCCGGGCCGGCGCCCTCAACCACGGCCTCGCCCCCCGCGACAGCCTGATCATCGTCTCCGACTCGATCCGGTCGGTGGTCTTCGGCCAGGACCAGGACACCAGCTACTGGCCGCACGCAAGACGCCTGGTGGCGACGTCGCAGGAGGCGGTGCGGCGCTACCCCGGCGATCCCTTCGTCTGGTACAACCTCGGCGAGGCCTACCACCACTTCGGCTATGGCCCGGGGCTGGAGGTTTCGGCGGAGGAAACCCGCCAGGTCTTCGACCGCACCATCGCGATCGATTCCGCCTTCGCGCCCTCATATATCCATCCGATCGAGATCTCCCTCACGCTGGCGCAGCCCGAGGCGGCCGCCCGCTACGCCGAGCGGTACCTGGCGCTGGAAGCCACGGACGTGAGCGCGGGGGCCATCCGCCTGACCCAGATGCTGCTTGAGCGTCCCACGGGGCTCGACGCCCAGCTCCGCCAGACCCTCGACACCGTCCATGCCGACGTACTGGCGCACGTCATCTGGGCGATGATCGGCCGGTGGGCCGACTCCACCCAGTGGGCGGTGGAGCTGGCAAGCCGGCTCTCGCCCGCCCGGCCGTCCGACAACCGCACCTACACCAGCGAGGGCTGGATCCGCGTCACGCGGACCGTCGCGCTCGGCTACCGAGGCCGGCTGGCAGAGGCGTTCCTGGCGGTGGGAACCTCGGGCCCGCTCGACCTGGTCGCAGACCTGGCCCTGCTCGGCGGTGTCCCGGGCGACAGCGCCGCACTCGCGATCAGGGCGGGGACGACCCGCAACCCGTTCCTGGCCCACCGGTTCCTCCCCTGGCTCGCCGCCGTGGGAGACACCGCCACCATCAGCCGCTACCGGCGCATGGTCGACTCCGTGGCGCAGGCACCGAGCGCCCCTGCCCAGCGGTCGCGGCTCCGGTTCGCCTCGACGCTGGCCCAGGGCTACCTGGCGCTTGCAAGGCGGGACACCGCCGAGGCGCTCAGTCGGTTCGAGTCCGTGCCCGATACCGCCTGTATCTCCTGCGTCCCCGACCGCCTCACCAAGGCCCGGCTGTTCGCGTCGCGGGGGCGGGACCGCGAGGCCGCGGCGCTGCTCGGTGTCCGGCTCAACCGCAACCCGGCACTGCTGGAGCCGTTGTTCGCGCTGGAGCGAGCGCGGGTGAGTGAGAGGGTGGGTGAGCGCGCCGAGGCGATCGAAGCGTTTAGCTTTGTGGTGCGGGTGTGGCGCAACGCCGACCCGGTGCTGCAGCCGCTGGTCGTTGAGGCGCGGAATGCCCTGGCGAGGCTCGCGGAGGAGCCTGGGGCATGAACGGCCTCCATTTCACACCTCGGACCACCTGGGAGAATCGACATGCTGCGTAGCCGGTTCATCGCGTCGCTCCTGCTCACCACCCTGGTGGGCTGCGGAAGCGGCGACGCTGTGGAGCCTACCCCCGGCCCGCTCGACGGCGACTGGAGCGGCGTGTCGGGTGGGGTGACCTTCGCGGTGCGGTTCGATCAGATCGACGACAAGATGCGTGGCAGCGGCACCCTGAGCGGCCCCGGCGGCTCGATCCCCGTGAGCGTGCGAGGCTCCTTCGTCGACCCCAACCTGCTGCTGACTATCAGCGGGAGCGGATCGCCAGACATCGACTACACC
>JAOUIC010000151.1 GCA_029884275.1 Gemmatimonadota bacterium
CTCTGGAGAGTTCGGTGCTTGGCATCGCGATTCCGGTTGGCGGCTCTGAGCTGCGCCGGCTCATCGTCAGCCCGTCGGCGGTGATCAACAACCCCTCGACCTGCGGGCGGATCATCTTCGGCGACAGCGGCACCGTCGGATCGGGCACCGACAAACTGGAGGTGACTCGCGTGAGCGCTGGCAGCTGGGATGTGCATTCACAGGCCGGCCACAGTCTGGCGCTGTGCGAGAACACCGGCGCCATCTATTCTGTGCCGGTGCACTTCACGATCACCATTCCGTGACGAGTGCCCTGCAGGGAAGCCGACGAGGGCAGGGCTGAGCAGCCCCGCCGTGGAGAGGCCCCCGTTCCAGCCGGAGCGGGGGCCTCGCTGCCTAGAACTCCATGCTTTCGATCTTCCGGAGCCCCAGCCGGATCGGGACCACCGTAGCGGCGGCGCACACCGCCACCACCGCAGCGAACGATGCCAGCATCCCCGGCCCGATCGGGGTCGGGCGCCCCATCAGCTGCGCCCGGAGGTAGCCCATGACCGGCGCGGCCTCCAGCACCAGCACGAGGCCGAGCAGCGCCACCGACGACATCATGAAGATCATCCCGCCAAATCCGGTCGGGATCTGCGCCGCGTTCTCGGTGTCGAACCGTGGATACAGCGCACCGAACCCGAGCGCCAGCGCGCTGATGGCGAAAGTCAGCAGCAGCATGGTCACCAGGCTCACCGCCATCATGAACGGCGGCGCCTGCAGCAGCAGGTTGGTGCTCGCCGTGATCAGGATGGCGAGCAGTAGCAGGGGAATCGTCCCCGTCCAGTACTTGCTCCACACCAGCGCCTTGAGGTCGAGCGGGCTCGACCGCAGCAGCCACATCTGCTTCCCCTCCAGCGACACCGCCGGGAAGACGAACCGCGCCGCGATCGCCGAGAGCACGAAGCCGGCAAGGCCAAGGTTCAGGAACACCACCAGCGAGACCAGGAAGACCGGCACCTTCTCGCCGCTGAACAGCGGCAGCGACTTGATGTTGAAGACGTAGACGATCAGCAGCACCGCCAGCAGAATCAGCTGGCTCCACTGCGTGGTGTCGCGGAAGAAGAGCCGGATGTCCTTGAGCACGAACTCCCGTCTCGCCACCGGCAGGCGGCGGAGCAGCGGCGCGAGCAGCCTGGCCCAGCCCCCGCCCCTCACGAAGCGCTCCGCCCCCTCCTGCGCCTTGGAATAGCCGGCATGGTACAGCCGCGCGTGCAGCATGGCGCCGAGGACGATGAAGGCCAGCGCCGTGGTCCACAGCAGCACCACCGGCAGGGGGTCCGCCACCCGCTGCAACCAGTTCATGATCATGGTGGTGGCCCACTCGCTCGGCAGGAAGGGGCTGGTCGGGGTCTGCAGCGCGTCGAGGTAGTCGAGCAGGTTCCTGACTCCCTCGGGCCTCGCCAGCCGCTCCGGCCGCATCACCCGGAACATCAGCACCACCCCGCCGAACGCCCCGACCGCGATCAGGCTCAGCAGGTCCCGGGTACGGCGTGCCGGAAAGGCGTTGACCAGAATGAGCGTGATGGCGGTGCCGACCACACAGGGCAGTACGAAGTACGGCAGCAGCGCGGCCGTGACGACCAGCGGGAAGAGCGCGCCGCCGCCGAACACCATGCCGTAGGCGGTGAAGATCGGCACCGCCATCAGCGCCACCATCCAGGAGCTGTGGAGCATCGTCTCCCCCAGCCGGGTGAGGTACACCCGGAGCCAGTCGGCGGGGGAGGAGACCAGCAGGTCGAGGTCCTTGGCGAGGAAGAAGCTGGACAGCGCCGTGATCAGGTTGGAGAGCAAGAGCAGTGACACGAAGCTGAGCAGCAGGATGCTCAGGAACTTGGCGGCCAGCGGGACGCCCACTTCGGTGGTGGACTGGATGTAGCGAAGCACCCGGAAGCAGATGCCGAAGATCGCGCCCCAGACCCCGACGGCGACCAGCGCCAGGGTGAAGATCTTGCCGCTCCCCCCCGAGCGCTCCTGCCGGAGCCGGTTGACGGCCCCCTGCCACTTGGGGAGAACGATCGTCGTGAGCGAGGGCTGCGGCAGCGCCGTCACTTGAGGATTTCGTCCATCTCGCGGTCGGTGATGCCGCCGGTGAGCTTGAGGAAGAGATCCTCCAGGCCGGTGTCGCCGTGCGCAGTCTGTGCCCGGACCTCCGCCATGGTGCCGGCGGTCAGGATCCGGCCGCCATTGATGATGCCGATCCGGTCGCACATCTCCTCGACCATGTCCAGGGTGTGCGTGCTCATCAGCACCGTTCCCCCCCGTTCCACGAAGGCGCGGAACAGTTCCTTGAGAAATTTCTGCCCTTTGGGGTCGAGCCCCACCATCGGTTCGTCCACCACGATCACTTCCGGTCGGTGGAGCAGCGCGCTCGAGATGATCAGCTTCTGCCGCATCCCGTGGCTGTAACTCTCGACCAGCTCGTCCTTCCACGTGGAGAGCTCGAACAGGTCGAGCAGCTCGTCCATCCGGTGCTCCACCGCCGCGCCCTCCTGCCCGAACAGCGCCGCGACGAACCGCAGAAACTCCGCGCCGGTGAGCTTGTCGTAGACGTACGGACGGTCGGGAATGAACCCCAGACGGCTCTTGGCCCGGACCGGCTCGCGGGCCATGTCGTCGCCCGCGATCTCGATCCGTCCCGAGGTGGGCTGCAAGATGCCGGCGATCATCCGCATCGTGGTGGTCTTGCCGGCGCCGTTCGGCCCCAGGAAGCCGAACAGTTCCCCCCGCCGGATCTCGAGGTTGATCGAGTCCACCGCGGTGAACTTGCCGTAGCGCTTGGTCAGGTCGGTCAGCCTGATCATGATGGACCCTTTCCGAACTCGAGACGCAGCCGCCCGGCGCGCACGGCCAGGTCGAGGTACCTGGCATCGGCCCCGATGCCGAGCCGCACCCGGTCGCCGGGCCGGGCACCGGCCCCGACATCCACCGGAGTCCAGCCGACTTCCCACACTTCGGCCCAGGGGCGCAGCCGCCAGGCGCCGTCCAGCCAAGTGACGCCCCATACCCGGCGCGCGGGGAGACCGGCTGCGCGCGCGATCGCCACCGCGGCCAGCGACCGCTCGGCTTCCGTCCCCGTACCGCGCCGGAGGATCGTGCGAGCCGGAGACACCCCCGGGCCTTCCCTGAGCCTGACCGTCTGCCGAAGCCGGGTCTCCAGCGCGCGCGCCCGGGTGCCGCTCGGGGTCGCCTGGAGCCACTCCGCCAGCGCCTGCACCACCGAGTCGGCCTCGAGCAGCGGCGAGTTCCCGCCCGGCGGCATCACCGGCGGAGTGGTGTCGGCCGGCACCGAAGGATAGAGCGTATCGGCCGAGCGCCGCTGGAAGCCGCCATCGAGCGCCGGGAGGATCGCGGGCAGCCGCTCCAGTGGCGCCAGTCCCAGCCCCACCCACTGGTACACCTCCGGCCGCGCCCCTTCGGCACCTGGTCGGTAGGATGGCATGGCCGCGCCGCTGTCCCACATCGGGGCCGGCCGCGCCCGGAAGTTGGTATTGACCAGTTCGAATGCCGAGCGCTGCATCACCGCGCCCAGCGGATGCAGGACCCGGATCGGGAGGCCGGCGGCGTCCGTCCACCGGGAGACCGGGAGCCCGCTTTCCACTCCCTCGAGGCGCCAGGCGCGGATTGTGTCAGCGTGCGCGGCCGCCCAACGGCGGATGGTCGGGTTGAAGTCGGCGCTGTCCACCACGGTGAAGACCGATTCCTGCGCCGCGGTGTACCGCACCGATCGCACCACCAACTCGATCGGGTCGAGGAGAAGGAACTCGTACAGCATCCCGCGGCGCGGGATGCCCTGGGCCGCCGCCGCCAACGTGACCGCTCCGGGAAGGATGACGGGCCCCGGCAGTCGCACGTGCAGCGTCTCCGGCGGCATGCCCGCCGCGCTCTGGATCGCCGTCGCGATCGTGTCGCCGCTGACCGTTCCGCCGGATCGTTCCCGGCCCTGCTCGCTGAGGAGGTCGGATTGCCAGGAGAGGAGGGTCAGCCGCCGGCTGTAGAGCGATTCCAGGCGATGGGTCGTGCGCCGGGCGGCGCCGGAAACGATCGCCGGCAGGTCGACGGTCGTGAGTTCGACCACTCTCAGGCCCTCGGGGATGGTATCGACCGTGAGTGTGGCGACACCCACCTGCCTGATCCCGAGCTGAATGGCCTGGAAGGCGGATCCCGGCGGAATCGGCCAGCTGCTCTCACTCCCCCCGCTGGCCCGGGAGCCCTCCCGGAGCGCCAGCCATCCCAGGGCCGCACCCCAGGACGCGAGGATGACCGTGGCTGCTACCCGGCGATTCATGCCGGGGAAGGCGGCAGGAGGGCGCCCACAGCGCTCCGCTGCTCGGCATCGTCTACCACGATGAGCAGTTCGGCGGGGTAGCCGGTGTCGTCCGCCCGGTCGCGGAAGGTCTCGACCAGCAACGCCGCGGCCTCCTCCACCGGCAGCACCAGCCCGCCGGCCGATGCGGCGACACTCGAGAGCTCCCAGCCCTCGGCCCGGTGCCAGGCGTGGAGCAGGGCTCGCCGCAGGACTTCGCGGGTGGCGCTGCGTTCCTCGTCCTGCACCACCAGAT
This sequence comes from Gemmatimonadota bacterium, assembly GCA_029884275.1. Lineage (GTDB taxonomy): Bacteria > Gemmatimonadota > Gemmatimonadetes > Gemmatimonadales > GWC2-71-9 > JADJOM01. The sequence continues at coordinate 4,584 of JAOUIC010000151.1, forward strand.
GGAGCACGAACTCCGCGGTGAGGTCGCCGGCACCGGTGACGACGGCGGAGCCGATCTCGAGCGGCGCGTTTACCCGGCGCTGTTCCGTGAACGTCGTCCCCGCCGCCGCGTCGAGCGCCTCGCTGGCGGCGCCGACGGGGGACAGGAACGAGTCGGCGGCGCGGACCACGGCGTCTGCCGCGAGGCTCTCGAGCCGCTGTTCGACCAGGCGGATCACGACTCGCCTGCCTCGCGGGCTCGGCGGTACGCCTCGCGGGCATCGTCCGGGCGGCCGAGCCGGTCGAGCACGCGGCCCAGGAGCCGGAAGGTGCGGCCATGTTCCGGCGCCAGCTCGACAGATCGTTCCAGGGCCGTCCGCGCCCCCGCCAGATCGCTGGCCTGGTTCATCGCCTCGCCGAGGTAGTAGTAGGCGGTGGCGTTACCGGGCTCGAGCTCGATGGCGCGACGGAGCACTTCGATGGCCTCCCGCGTCACACCCTTCCGCCAGAGGGTCAGGCCGAGGGCGAGCAGCGTGGGTGCCGAATCGGGGGACAGCCGGGCGGCTCGTCTGAGGTCGGTCTCGGCCTCGGCGTACCGCTTCAGCCGGCTGTATGCCGATCCCCGAGCCACCAGCAGCTGCGGGTCGTTGGGGGCGGCCGCGACGGCCTCCTCGAGCTGAACCAGTGCCTCGGCAGGGTCACCCGAGGATTCGAGGAGGAGCGAGAGATTGTTGCGCGCGGAGGTGTGGCCG
>JAOUIC010000152.1 GCA_029884275.1 Gemmatimonadota bacterium
TCACCCGCCCGCGGCTCGAGGCCTCAACCGCCCGCCGGTAGAGCCGTTCGGCGGGGGATTCGTCGGTGCGCGGCTCGGTCGCAAGCAGGTCATCGAGCGGAATACGGTTGGCGAAGGGCCTCAGGGGAAAACCGGCGTCGGCCTCCTCGGCGATCGGGTCGCCTTCCAGCGTTGGGAGCCCGAACAGCTCGTCGAGCATTCCTTCCAGCCCGACGGCGCGGGATCGATAGGTGGACACGTCGGTCAGACCCTGGGGCTAGGGGAGCTCGCGGAAGCGCGGACCCGGAATCCAATAATAGTGAGGTCCGCTGACCCCCGCCGGTTGAACCCGGCCCCCCGTCCGCCTACGTTCCGGGGCTATGGCGCAGGAATACCTCGTCGTCCGCGGTGCCCGGGAGCACAACCTCAAGGGCATCTCGGTTCACATCCCCCGCGATCGCCTCACCGTCATCACTGGGCTCTCCGGCTCGGGAAAGTCGTCGCTTGCCTTCGACACGATCTATGCCGAGGGGCAGCGTCGCTACGTGGAGTCGCTGTCGGCCTACGCCCGGCAGTTCCTCGGGCTCATGGAGAAGCCGGACGTCGATGCCATTGAGGGGTTGTCCCCCGCCATCGCCATCGAGCAGAAGACCGCGGGTCACAACCCCCGGTCCACGGTCGGCACGGTCACCGAAGTCTACGACTACCTGCGTCTCCTCTGGGCCCGGACCGGCACGCCACACTGCCCGAACGATGGCAGTCCGATCGAGCGGTCGGGGCCGAGCCAGATCACTGACACGATCCTGGAGTGGCGGGAGGGCACCCGGATCGAGGTGCTGGCCCCGCTGGTGCGAGGCCGGAAGGGCGAGTTTCGCGACCTGTTCGAGGATATCCGGCGGCGCGGCTTCGTACGGGTCCGGGTGGATGGCGTGGTCTGCGATCTCGGCGCGGTGCCGGCCCTCAACCGTCGCCAGAACCACGACATTGCGGTCATCGTAGACCGGCTCGTGGTCCGCCCCGCCGACCGGGGACGTCTCGCTGATTCGGTCGAAACCGCCCTCAAGGTGTCCGACGGGCTGGTCGAGGTCGTGCCCCAGGGCACCGGCGCGCCGCGGATCTTCTCCGAGCGGCTCGCCTGCCCGACCTGCGGCCTTTCGCTCCCCGAGCTGGAGCCACGACAGTTCTCATTCAACTCTCCATTCGGGGCCTGCGCCGAGTGCCACGGGGTCGGCACCCGCCGGGAGGCGAATGCCGACCTGGTGCTGGGGGATCCCAGCATCTCGATCCTGGAAGGAGTCGTGCTTCCCTGGGGGGAACCGACCGGGTATCTGCGGAAAGTCGTTCTGCCGACCCTGGCCCGGGCCTTCAAGTTCGATCCCGCGGCTCCCTGGCGCGACCATGGTGCCGCGGCCCAGAAGGCGCTGCTCGAGGGGGTTCGCGGGAAGAACCTCAAGTTCCAGGTGGAAGGTGCCCGGGGCAGGGATGACTACGAGAGTGCCTGGGAAGGAATCCTGGCCAACGTCGCCCGCCGCTACCGGGAGAGCAGCAGCGACGCGGTGCGCACCCAGCTCGAGGCCTACATGGTCGAGGAGCCCTGCCGCGCCTGCGGCGGCAAGCGGCTGAAGCCGGAATCGCTGGCGGTTCACGTCGGCGGACGGAGCATCGGCGAAATCGTGGACCTCCCGGTGGACCGGGCGCTCGAGTTCTTCTCCGGGCTCGCGCTGCGCACTGCCGGCAAGGGGCAGGGGCTCGAGGCGGAGGTCGCCGGCCCGATCCTCAAGGAGGTGTCCGATCGGCTTCGGTTCCTCCGCGATGTCGGGCTCGAGTACCTCACGCTGGGCCGGTCCGCGGGTTCGCTCTCGGGCGGCGAGGCACAGCGCATCCGGCTCGCCACCCAGATCGGCTCCCGACTGACCGGCGTGCTCTACGTGCTGGACGAGCCGAGCATCGGCCTTCACCAGCGGGACAACGCCCGCCTGCTCTCGACCCTCAAGGATCTCCGCGACCTGGGCAACACGGTGCTGGTCGTGGAGCACGATGAGGAGACCATTCGGGCGGCGGATCACGTGGTGGATCTCGGTCCCCGGGCCGGCCGCTTCGGCGGGGAGGTGGTCGTCGAGGGGACGGTGGACGACGTGCTGGCGTGTCAGGCGTCGCTCACCGGCCGGTATCTCCGGCGCGAGCTGCGGATTCCCCTCCCTGCCCGCCGCCGCCCGGTGGACCCGGCGCGCGTGCTCGGCATCCAGGGCGCCACGGCCAACAACCTGAAGAACCTCTCGGTGGGCATCCCGCTCGGCGCCTTCGTCGCAGTCACGGGGGTGTCGGGTTCCGGCAAGAGCACCCTGGTGACCGACATTCTCTACCGGGCGATGGCGCGCCAGCTGTACCGCGCGCGGGTGGTTCCGGGCGCTCACCTGGGGATGTCGGGGGTCGAGCTGATCGACAAGGTGATCGAAATCGACCAGAGCCCGATCGGCCGGACGCCGCGGAGCAATCCTGCCACCTACACCGGACTCTTCACCCCGATCCGGGAGCTGTTCACCCAGCTGCCCGAGGCGAAGATCCGTGGCTACGGCCCTGGGCGCTTCTCCTTCAACGTGAAAGGCGGGCGGTGCGAGGCCTGCGAGGGCGACGGGCTGGTCAAGATCGAGATGCACTTCCTGCCCGACGTCTACGTGCCCTGCGAGGTGTGCAAGGGCAAGCGCTATAACCGCGAGACGCTGGAGGTCCGCTACAAGGGACGCAGCATCGCCGAGGTGCTCGATCTCACGGTCGAGGATTCGCTCGCCTTCTTCGAGGCCCAGCGCCGCATCGCGGAACGACTGGAGCTCCTCAACGACGTGGGACTCGGCTACATCCACCTGGGCCAGGCGGCCACCACCCTGAGTGGCGGCGAGGCCCAGCGGGTCAAACTGGCGACCGAGCTGGCCAAGCGCGACACCGGGCGGACGCTGTACATTCTCGACGAGCCCACCACTGGGCTCCATTTCGAGGATGTCCGGCTGCTGCTCGAAGTCCTGCACCGTCTGGTGGACAAGGGCAACAGCGTGCTGGTGATCGAGCACAACCTCGACGTGATCAAGACTGCCGACTGGATCATCGACCTGGGTCCCGAGGGGGGCGACCGGGGCGGGGAGATTGTGGCCGAGGGCCCCCCCGAGCTCGTGGCTCGTGCCGGCCGCTCATATACCGGCCAGTACCTGCAGAAGATGCTGCATGCCTGAAACCCAGGCGCCCCGGTGTCGTCTCTGCCCTTTGCCAACTTTCTGGAGAAGCCGTCCCGTGCCCCGCATCCCGTCCCTGCTCGTCCTGCTGCTGCTCGTCCCCGGCGCCGCGCCGGCCCAGGTGACCGACTCGACGCTCCTGACCAACCAGCAGGTCTTTGCATCGGGTGACTTCCGCCCCGAGACCTTCGGCCCCGCCCGCTGGCTGGCCAAGGGTGCCGGCTACACTACTCTCGAGCGCTCGGCCGAGACCAAGGGCGGGCGTGACCTGGTCCGGTACGACGTGGAGAGCGGTGAGCGCACCCTCCTGGTACCGGCCGCCCGCCTGATTCCGCCCGGCGATTCCATCCCGCTCTCGGTTGAGAACTACGTCTGGAGCGCCGACGAGCGCCAGTTGCTGATCTTCACCAATTCACGGCCCGTCTGGCGAAGCAACACCCGCGGCGACTACTGGGCCGTCGATCTCGGCACCTGGTCGCTCCGGAAGCTCGGCGGGCCGAAGGCGAAGGAAGCAACGCTGATGTTCGCCAAGTTTTCTCCCGACGGACTCAGGGTCGGCTATGTCCGGGAATTCAACCTGTACGTCGAGGACCTGAAGAGCGGCAAGATCGTCCAGCTCACGAGGGACGGCTCCCGTACCATGATCAACGGCACCTTCGACTGGGTGTACGAGGAGGAACTCGGCCTGCAGGACGGCTGGCGCTGGAGCCCGGACGGCAAGAGCGTCGCCTTCTGGCAGCTGAACGCCGATCGGGTCCGGGATTTCGCGCTGATCAATACCACCGATTCATTGTATTCCCAGGTGAATCCCATCCAGTACCCCAAGGCGGGGGAGGAGAACTCCGCTGCCCGGATCGGGGTGGTTTCCTCCACCGGCGGCAAGGTCACCTGGCTCGCTCTCCCTGGCGACCCGCGCCAGCACTACCCGGCCCGGATGGACTGGGCCGAGTCGAACGACGAGGTCGTCGTCCAGCAGCTCAACCGGCTGCAGAACACCAACATCGTCTTCCTCGGCGATCGCCGGACCGGCGCCGTGCGCCCCGTCCTGACGGAACGCGACAGCGCCTGGCTTTCCATTGAGGGCGACATCCGGTGGCTGGAAGGCGGCAGGCATTTCCTCTGGTTCAGCGAGCGTGGCGGCTGGGACCAGGTGTACCGGGTGTCACGGGACGGCTCTTCGATGACGCTGCTCACCGATGGGTCCTATGACGTCGAACGTCTCGCGGGGGTGGACGAGTCCGGCGGCTGGCTGTACTACATGGCATCGCCCGGGGATCCGGTCCGGCGGTACCTGTGGCGGACGAGGCTGGACGGCAGCGGCGAGGCCGAACGGGTGTCGCCCGTCGGCCAGGTCGGCACCCACTCATACAACGTGGCGTCGAACGCCCGTGTCGCGCTGCACACCTTCAGTCGTTTCGGCGAGCCCCCGGTCACCGAGCTGGTGCGGTTCCCGGAGCACACCGTGCTCCGGACGGTCGTGGCCAACGCGCAACTTCGCCAGCGGGTGAGCGCGCTCCGGCGCGGACCGGCGGAGTTCTTCTCGGTGGACATCGGCGACAGTGTGAGTGTCAACGGCTGGATCATGAAGCCGCCGGGATTCGACCCCTCTCGCCAGTACCCCATCCTGTACACCGTGTATGGCGGCCCCGGATCGCAGACCGTCACCGACAGCTGGGGCGGCAGCGGCTATCTCTGGCACCTGATGCTGACCCAGAAGGGCTATCTGGTCGCCAGCGTGGACAATCGCGGCACCGGCATGCGCGGCCGCGCCTGGAAGAAGATCGTCTACCGGCAGCTGGGGGTGGTGGAGACCCAGGATCAGGCCGCCGCCGCCCGGGCGATCGGTCGCTGGAGCTATGTGGATTCCACCCGCATGGGGATCTGGGGCTGGAGCTACGGCGGGTTCATGAGCCTGAACACCCTGTTCCAGGCTCCCGACGTCTACCGCATGGCCATCGCGGTGGCGCCGGTCACGCACTGGAAGTACTACGACAACATCTACACCGAGCGCTACAACGGCCTGCCGCAGGAGAACGCGGCGGGGTACGACAAGGGCTCCCCGCTCAGCTACGTGGA
>JAOUIC010000153.1 GCA_029884275.1 Gemmatimonadota bacterium
TAGTGCACGAGGGCCGGGTCGTGCTGGCGAGGGGATACGGCCTTGCCGACCTGGGCGCCGGCCTGCCGGCGACCGACACCACGCCGTTCGCGATCGGCTCGGTGACCAAGCAGTTTGCGACCGCGGCGGCGCTCCTCCTGGCGGAGGAAGGCAGGCTCTCGATGGACGACAAGGTGGCGAAGTGGTATCCCTCGCTCACCCGCGCGAAGGACATCACCCTCGGCGACCTGGTCCACCACGTCTCCGGCTATCCCGACTACTACCCGCTCGACTTCGTGGATCGCCGCATGGCGGCTCCGACGACGGCCGAAGCGGTCATCGCGCGGTATGCGAAGGGCGCGCTGGACTTCGAACCCGGGGCGCACTGGTCCTACAGCAACACCGGCTACTTCATCCTCGGGCGGATCGTCGAGCGCGTTTCAGGCATGCCGTTCGGCACCTTTCTCCAGCGCCGCTTCTTCGGCCCGCTGGGCATGACACACACCCGGTATGAGCCGGCTCCTGGCACGGCGGGCACCGCCCATGGCTACGTGTCGTGGGCGCTGGGACCGCTCGGGGATGCGCTCCCCGAGGCCAGGGGGTGGACCGGCGCCGCGGGCGGCATCTTCGCGCCGGCAGGGGACCTTGCCAGGTGGGACCTCGCACTTATGGAGGGCAGGGTGCTCAAGCCGGCGTCGTGGTCCTGGGTGACCACGCCGCGTCAACTGAACGACGGCAGCAACAGCAGCTACGGCGGCGGACAGTTCCTCGGGTATGTGAAGGGCTGGCAGCTGCTCGACCATGGCGGCGCCGTAAGCGGATTCCTCGCGTCGAACACCATGATCCCCGGGAGCCGCTCGGCGGTCGTGGTGCTGGTGAACAGCGAGTACTTCGCATCCTCGATGATGCTGCGCTCAGCCGCCCTGGACTTCTTCCTGGCCGATTCCGCCCCGGCCGCCATCGCGGTACAGCCGCCGGCCGGCTCGGCCCCGGCCCAGCCACCGGTCCCGGCGGTCGCCGGGATGACCGCGGAGGAAGCCGCCCGGATGATGTTCAAGTCGCTGCAGACCGGCACCGTCGACCGTCGCATGCTCTCCGAAGAGCACAACTTCTTCCTCAGCGACGAACGGCTCCGGCTGGCTGCGACAAGCCTCGGGCCGCTGGGCGAGCCGCAGGCCGTCGAGGCCGGGAAGCCGCGGGAGCGCGGCGGCCTCGAAGTGACCAGCACCAGATTCACCTTCCCGGGGCTGGTGGTCCGCGGGCTGATGTATCGGCGTCCCGATGGAACCATCGAGGAGTTTCTGGTGACCAGGCAGTAGCGGCGGAGGATGAACGCCGGAGGAGGCCACATGAACGGGGTGGGAACCGGTCCGAACGGTGTGACGCGGCGAGGGTTCATCGGCGCGGTGGCGGTGGGTATGACGGGGGTCGGGATGGGCGTGGAGGTGGGGGCGGAGGGTAGGGGCCGCATGCATGCGGCCCCTACCCTCCGCCAATCGGTCTGCCGCTGGCCATTCAGCGACATCCCCGACGACAAGTTCTATCCCATGGTGAAGCGGCTCGGCTTCGGCGCCGTGGACCTCCTTACCGAGCGGGAGTGGCCGCTGGCAGCCGAGCAGGGCCTGGTCTGCTCGATGGGGACACCGACCGATCGGCGCGACTTCATCCGGACCGGGCTCAACGACCGGGCCAATCACCCGCTTGTGGTCGGCGAACTGGAACGCGCCATCCCCGCGGCCCGGAAGGCCGGCGTCCCCAACGTCATCGCGATGGTGGGCAACCGGCAGGGCCGGAACGACGACGCCGGACTCGAGGCCTGCGTCGAAGGACTCGACCGGGTCAAGGCGCTGGCGGAGGAGGAGGGAGTCACCATCTGCCTGGAGATGCTGAACAGCCGGGTGGATCACAAGGACTTCATGGGCGACCGCACCAGCTTCGGGCTCAAGCTGATGTACGCGGTCAATTCACCCCGAGTCCGGCTGCTGTTCGACGTCTATCACATGCAGATCATGGAGGGAGATGTCATACGGACCATCCGCGACCACGGGCACTGGATTGGCCACTACCACACGGCCGGGAATCCGGGGCGGAACGAGCTGGACCAGACCCAGGAGCTCAACTACGCCGGGATCGCGCGGGCCATTGCGGACAGCGGGTTCACCGGCTGGCTGGCCCATGAGTTCGTGCCCACGCGGAGTCCGGAGGAGGGACTGAGGGAAGCGCGGGTGATGTGCGGGGGAGGATGAAGCCTCCGCCGCGCTGCAGTCCGGTTACTTGCGTCGTTTGGTCTTCGCCCTGCTCTCTTCGTAGCGCGTGATGTACGCCTCGACCGAGGTGCTCCGGACCACTCGACCAATCGCGGGGAGCGAGATGTCCTCCAGCTTCCTGAACCGGACACAGCACTTCCCCATGTCGAGCTTCTTGCCCGCCTTCTCGAAGTCGCGCCGGAGCGCGGCCTCTTCGCCGGAATCGGCGTAGACGTTCATCAGGTACACGGCGTAGTGGTTCTTCTGCGCCGCGATGGCGGCGTAACAGAGCGGCTGGCCGTTGTAGGTGTCGGGGTAACGTGAGAGCGGGATGCCGTAGCTGATCATCCCCCAGCCCATCACCTCACGGTACCCCTTGGGCAGGTTCTTGCGGACGACGGATCGTACCGCGGCCACGACCTTGCGTCGTTCGGGGGAAAGCTCCTTCAGGTAGTCTGCGACTGTCTTCGCCTTGCTCGAAACCATGAGTGTCCTCCCTGGTTTTACACAAGGTATTCCCGAGCCGCTCCAGCGCCAGAGCCTCTGTGGCGCGTCCCGGGGCAGCTGAATGGGTTCACGAAGGGGTAGCGGGCGACATCATTTTCCGTATTCTACATTGAGGCGATCCCGAGCCCCCTTCCCCCGACCCCCCACGCCCTTGCTCGCACCTTCGCGTACCAGGCCCTACGACGTCTGCATCGTCGGTTCCGGCGCCGGCGGCGGTATGGCCGCCTACATGCTCACCAAGGCGGGCGCCAACGTAGTCCTGCTCGAGGCCGGCGGGATGTGGGACAACACCCGCGACTCGGCGATGCTCACCTGGGCGCATCAGTCGCCCCGGCGAGGATCGAGCACGCCTGACCGCCCGTTCGGAGAATTCGACGCCTGCATCGGCGGCTGGAATGTCGCCGGCGAGCCATACACCAGGGCGCCGGGGACGAAGTTCGACTGGTGGCGCGCCCGGATGCTCGGCGGACGCACCAACCACTGGGGCAGGATCTCGCTTCGGTTCGGGCCCGACGACTTCAGGGGCAAGTCCCGCGACGGCCTGGGCGACGACTGGCCGATCTCGTACGCCGACCTGGCCCCCTGGTATGACGAGGTGGACCGCCTGATCGGAATCTTCGGCAGCAGCGAGGGGCTCCCCAACCATCCCGACGGCGTCTTCCTGCCGCCACCGAAGCCGCGCTGCTGGGAATTGCTGGTGAAGCAGGCGGCCGACCGGATGAAGGTCACCTGGATCCCCTCCCGGCTGTCGATCCTCACCCGGCCCCACAACGACCGCGCCGCCTGCCATTACTGCGGGCAGTGCAACCGCGGCTGCTCGGTCAACGCCAACTTCTCCTCGCCCAACGTGCTGATCTTCCCGGCGATGGAGACCGGCCGCCTGACCCTCATCACCGGCGCCATGGCCCGCGACGTGACGCTCGACCCGAAGGGCCGCGCCGATGGCGTCCTGTACATCGACAAGGCGACCCGCACCGAGCGCCGGGTGGACGCCCGGGTGGTGGTGCTCGCGGCCAGCGCCTGCGAAAGCGCCCGCATCCTGCTCAACTCGAAATCGTCACGATTCCCGAACGGGCTGGCCAATTCGAGCGGGGCGGTGGGCAAGTACCTCACCGACACCACGGGTACGGACGTCGGCGGATTCATCCCGAAGATGGTGGACCATGTGCCGCACAACGAGGACGGCGTCGGCGGCGCGCACCTCTACATGCCCTGGTGGCTCGACAACCGGAAACTCGACTTTCCCCGCGGCTACCACATCGAGATCTGGGGCGGCCTCTACCCGCCGTCATACGGCTTCATGGGCGGGATCCAGAACTACCCGCCGGGCGGCGGGTACGGTCGCCAGCTCAAGGACGATTACCGGCGGTATTACGGGGCCACCATCGGCTTCTCGGGCCGCGGCGAGCAGATCCCCAATGAGAACTGCTACTGCGAGATCGACCCCGACGTGGTGGACCAGTGGGGGATTCCGGTGCTCAAGTTCCATTGGAAGTGGACCGACCACGAGTACAACCAGGTCAAGCACATGCAGGAGACCTTCCGCTCGCTCATCGCCGAGATGGGCGGCGAGGTCTGGTCGGCCATGCCGACGAAGGAGCAGGGATACGGCATCGCCAATGGCGGTTCGATCATCCACGAGCTCGGCACGGTCCGGATGGGCAGCGACCCGAAGACTTCGGTGCTGAACGCCCAGTGCCAGGCCTGGGACGTGAAGAACCTCTTCGTGGCCGACGGCGGGCCGTTCGTGTCGCAGGCGGACAAGAACCCGACCTGGACCATCCTGGCGCTCTCAATGCGGGCCAGCGACTACATCACCGGCGCCATGAAGCGGGGTGAGCTATGAGCGACATCAATCGCCGCGACGCCCTTCACCTCCTCGGCGCGATTCCGCTGCTCGCCACCGGCCTGTCACAAGCCGAGGTGACCCGCGCCGCCGGTGCCGCCCGGGCAGCGCTGGTACCTGGCTTCACCCCAGCCGTCTTCACCCCGCACGAGTACACCACCGTCCGGATGCTCGCCGAGATGGTGATCCCGCGTGACGGCCGCTCGGGCGGCGCGCTCGACGCCGGCGTCCCCGAGTTCATGGACTTCATCCTCGCCGAGAACCCGGGGATGCAGACCCCGATGCGGGGCGGGCTGGCCTGGCTCGATACTGAGTCCCGCGAGCGGTTCGGCGCCGAGTTCGTCGAGATCCAGGACATCCAGCGGCGAGCCATTCTGGACGACATCGCCTGGCCGAAGAAGGCGAAGCCGGAATACTCTCAGGGGGTGGCGTTCTTCAGCCGCTTCCGCGACCTCACCGCCAGCGGGTTCTTCTCCAGCGAGGTCGGGGTGAGAGACCTGCAGTACCGGGGCAACGAGTTCGTGATGGAATGGACCGGGTGTCCGCCGGAGGCGCTGAGGAAGCTGGGGGTGGGGTAGCGTGACACTTTGAGACGTCCGGTCCGTAGGGGCGGCGTCCCTATCGGAGTCGGTGTGATATGCTGAAGCCCGTGGTCGGCTTCGCGGCGACTGGCATCGCCGCAGTGATCCTCTGGA
>JAOUIC010000155.1 GCA_029884275.1 Gemmatimonadota bacterium
CGAGCCGCACGGTCTTGCCGTGCACCAGCTCCTCCCGGATCCGTTCGAAGATCAGCACGTTGGCGTCCACCGCGATGCCGATGGACAGCACCAGCCCCGCCAGGCCGGGCAGGGTCAGCGTCGCGCCGAGCATCGCCAGCACGCCCAGCGTAAAGAGGAGGTAAAACGCGAGCGCCGCCACCGCGAGCATGCCGCTGACCTTGTAGATGCCCACCATGATCAGGATCACGAGGGCGGTCCCGACCACGCCGGCCAGGATCCCCTTGTTGATCGAGTCCTCGCCGAGGCTGGCGCCGACCTCGAACTCCTCGACGATCTTGAGCGGGACCGGCAGCGCGCCCGCCCGAAGCGTCAGCGCGAGGTCCCGGGCCTCCTGGAACGACTTGCCGGTGAGCGTGATCTGCCCCCGCCGCTCGATCCGCTCCTGGATCACCGGAGGACGGCCCTGCACCCGGTCGTCGAGGATGATCGCCATGTAGTTGCCGACGTTCCTGCCGGTCCCCTCGCCGAACTGGCGCGCGCCGCGCCGGTCGAGCTCGAACTCGACGATCGCCCCGTTGGTCAGCGGGTCGATGTTCTCCTTGGCGTCCACCAGACTGCTGCCGGTGACGATAGGGCGGTCCTCGATCACGTAGAGCGGCCGGAAGGACCTGGCGCCCACGCTGATCGGGCTCGCGGCCCAGCGGTACTCGAGCCGGCGCGGGAACAGCGCCCGCACGTCGGAGACGCTGAGCAGGCTGTCGGCCCGGGCCACCGCCCCTTCTTCCACCAGGTATTCACCCGGCATCGGGTCATAGCCGGCGGCGGCGGAGGACTGGATGAGGCCGCTGAGCGCCCCGCCCTCGACAGGGGTGCTGTCGGAAGGCTGGGCCCCGGCGGAGTCGCCCTGCAGCAGCTGGGCCACCGCACTTGGGGCGGTCGACACCCCGCCGCCTCCCTTCACCCCCAGGCGCGCCAGGGCACGGTCCATCGCCGGCAGGGCCTTTTCCAGCGCCGTGCTGCGGTCCGTGATCCGGAACTCCAGGAAGGCGTTCTTCTGGACAATCTGTTTGGCGCGCACCGGGTCGGTGATGCCGGCCAGCTCGACCACGATCCGGTCCGACCCCTGCTTCTGGATCAGCGGCTCCGTGACGCCGAACTCGTCGATCCGCTTCCGGAGCACCGTGAGGGCGAGGTCGAGGTCCTTCGCAGGGTCGGCCGATGCCCGCTTGGACTGGTCCAGCTCGAGCCCGAGATGCATGCCACCCTGCAGGTCCAGGCCGCGCTTGAGCGGCACCCGCCGCTCCACGACGTCCCTGACCTGCTTGGTGTCCGGATCCACGACGCGGAGGGTCGTGCTGCGAGGCACGAGGGCGCCGGCCGCGGCGATGACCATCGCGGCGGTGATGCCGATGCGAGTCTTCAGTGAGGTAAAGAGCATGCCCGCCTATGCGTGTGACGCGCCATTGCCGATCACATCGGGGCGGTGCCGGGCAAGCGCGTCCAGCGCCGCGGCACGGTCCCGTCCCAGTTGTTCCGTCAATGCGGAGGCCGAGGCGAACCCGCGCACCTCCCGCAACCGCTCCACCCACTCCACCCGCACCCATTGGCCGTAGAGGTCCGCCTCCACGCCGAACAGGTTCACTTCGAGCGACCGCCCGCTCTCGTCGAAGGTCGGCCGGGGCCCCTGGTTCAGCATCCCGCCGGCCCGGCCGTCGCGCCACTCGACCACCGCGGCATAGACGCCGTCGGGCGGCAACAGCTTCCGCTCCGGCACGGCGCCCAGGTTGATCGTCGGGACGCCCAGCGTCCGGCCCCGCCCGGCACCCGGAACCACTCGCCCGCTCACGGTGTAGGGCCGGCCCAGGAGCCGCCGCGCGGTGGCGAGGTCCCCTCCCGCCACGGACCGCCGGATCGCGGTGCTCGAGACCGCATGGCCCCCGATCTCCACCGGGTCCACGATGTCCACCATGAATCCGTCGGAGGCGCCCAGCCGGCTGAGCGTCTCCACATCGCCGCTCCGGCCCCGGCCGAACCCGTGGTCGTGGCCGATCACGAGCTCCTTCATGCGGCAGCGTCCCAGCAGGATCTCGCGGACAAACCGTTCCGGCTCGTACCCCGCCAGCGTGCGGTCGAACCGGAGAAAGGCGGCGTAGTCCAGTTCGGTCTGCGCCAGCACCTCGCGCCGCTCCGGGCCGGTGGTCAGGAGCAGCGGCGCCGCCTGGGGGTTCACCACCTCGAGCGGGTGCGGCTCGAAGGTGACCAGCAGGCTGTGCCGCCCGGCCGCCTTGGCCCTGGCCGCGATCTCCCGCAACACAGCCAGATGGCCGAGGTGCACGCCGTCGAAGGTGCCGACGGTGACCACGGTCCCGTCCACATCCGGCGGGAGCAAGGCGGTCATCCGGCCGCCTCCAGCACCACCTGCGGCTCGAAGTGGCCGGCCGACACGTGCCCGACGGCCACCAGCTGGCCCGAGAGATCGACCGCCGTCACCGGCCCCCGTCCCTCCAGGGACGCCGCCCCGACCTCGGGCCGCTGACCGAACCCGATCGCCCTGGCCTGCGCGGCGTCCACCCTGAGCGGTGGCAGGTGGGCCACGGCGTCGAGGGGCGGGCGGAGCACATCACCGGTGACCGCCTCGAGCGGCACGGCATCGTCCAGCGTGATCCCGCCGATCGCCTCGCGCCGAAGCGAGGTCAGGTGAGCCCCGCATCCGAGCCGCTCGCCAAGGTCCCTCGCGATCGCGCGGACATAGGTGCCCGGGCTCACCGTCACTCGAAGCGTCACGTCGGGAGCGGCGTAGTCGAGCAGTTCCACGTCGTGGATCTCGACCTCCACTGGCGCGAGCTCGACGGCCTCACCCCTCCGGGCCAAACGGTAGCTCCTGACCCCGTCGACCAGCTTGGCGGAATACGCCGGCGGACGCTGGAGCTGGCGGCCCAACATCGCCCTCAGTTCCCGCTCGACCTCGGCCCGGCTCGGCGGACCCGACGGCGCAAAGCCGCCACCCGCAGGTTCTCCCGTCAGGTCGTCGGTCGTCGTCGCCATGCCGAGCCGCGCGGTCGCCAGGTAGCGCTTGGGCTGCTGCTCGACAAACCGGGCCAGCCGCGTCGCGCGCCCTACCAGCACCACCAGCAGCCCGGTCGCAAACGGGTCGAGCGTGCCGGCATGCCCCACCGCCCGGATGTCGAGCAGGCGCCTGACCCGCGCCACCACATCGTGGCTGGTCGGGCCCGCCGGCTTGTCGACGAAGAGCGCGCCAGTCAGTCGCCCCGTTCCTCGCGCAATTCCCCCAGGATCCGGTTGATGCGGGCGGCGTGCTCGACGCCACGGTCCAGCTCAAACCGGACTTCCGGCACGATGCGCGCGGTGATGGTCCGGCCGATCTTGCTCCGCAGGAATCCGGTGGCGCTCTCCAACCCGGCCAGCGCTTCCTCCACCTCGGCCTCGGTCCCCATGATGCTGACCCGCACCGTCGCCACCGACAGATCGTTGGTGACCCGAACCCCGGTGACGGTGACGAACCCGATCCGGGGATCGCGGAGTTCGGTGAGCAGGGCGTCCGCCACCACCTGCCGTATCGCCTCCGCCACCTGGTCCGGCCGCCGTCCTCCGCCTTTCATGCCGTCCTCACCGTCGTGTCGATGATCCGCACGCCATCGGCGGCTTCGATCATCCGGTCCGCCTCGCGCAGAATCTCCTCGGCCACCCGTCGCTCCCCGCCGATTGCCGCCGCCGCCAGGCCGGCCCGCTGCCAGAGGTCCTGATGCTCGACCTCGGCCACCGCCAGGTTCAGCCGCCGCCGGAGGTCGGCCTTGAGGGACTTGAGCACCGACCGCTTGTCCTTGAGCGACTGGCAGCCTTCGAGGTGCAGGTCCCAGGTCTGGACCAGGACGACCATCGCCTCAGGCGACCGAATCGGCCAGGGTACGCTTGACCTCGTCCACCCGGAAGCACTCGATCACGTCCCCGACCTTCACGTCGTTGAAGTTCTCGATCCCGATGCCGCACTCCAGCCCTTCCCGGACCTCGCGGGCGTCGTCCTTGAACCGCTTGAGGCTCGACAGGCTGCCCTCGTACACCTGCACGCCGTCGCGCATCACCCGGGCCCGCGCAGTCCGCTGGATGATGCCGTGACGCACCTGACAGCCGGCGATGGTGCCCACCTTGCTGACCTTGAAGACCTGCAGCACCGCCGCCTCGCCCAGCACCACTTCCTTGCTCTGCGGCTTGAGCATGCCTTCCATGGCGTTGCGGACGTCGTCCACCGCCTCGTAGATCACGCGGTAGGTCCTGACATCCACCTGCTCCCGCTCCGCCGCCGCCCTCGCGCCGGCGTCGGGCCGGACGTGGAAGCCGATCACGATGGCCCCCGAGGCCTTGGCGAGCAGCACGTCGCTCTCGCTGATGGAGCCGACCCCGCGGTGGACGATGTCCACCCGGACCTCGCCGGTACTGAGCTGGCCCAGGGCATCGGCCAGCGCTTCGGCGGGCCCGCCCTGGTCGGCCTTGATGATCAGGCGGAGCGCGCCCACCAGCCCGTGCGCCAGGGCGCGGGAGATGTCCTCCAGCGAGCCGCCCCGGACGGTGCGGCGGTTCTGGGCTTCGCGCTCCAGCCGCTGCCGCTTCTGAGCGATGTCGCGCGCCTCGACCGCGTCCACGGTGACCAGGAAGTGGTCGCCGGGGGACGGCACGCCCTCGAAGCCGAGGATCTGCACCGGAATGGAAGGACCGGCCTCCTTCACGTTCTTGCCCCGCTCGTCGTACAGCGCCTTGACCCGGCCGGAGTACTTGCCGCAGATGAAGTTCTCGCCGACCCGCAGCGTGCCCTTCTGCACCAGGATGGTGGCGACCGTCCCCTTGCCGGGGTCCAGGGTTGCCTCCACCACCGTGCCGGTCGCGGGACGGTGCGGGTTGGCCTTCAGGCTGAGCATCTCGGCCTGCAGCAGGACCTGCTCCAGCAGCTGGTCGATGTTGGTGCCCTTCTTGGCGGAGATCGCGGTGGAAAGCACCTGCCCGCCGAACTCCTCCAGCACCACGTTCTGCCCCAGCAGGTCCTGCTTCACCTTCTGCACGTTGGCCGACGGGAGGTCGATCTTGTTGATCGCCACGATCATCGGCACGCCGGCGTTCCGCGCGTGGCTGATCGCCTCGACGGTCTGCGGCATCACCGCGTCCTCGGCCGACACGACCAGCACCACGATGTCGGTGACCTGCGCGCCGCGGGCGCGCATGGCGGTGAAGGCCTGGTGGCCCGGGGTGTCGAGGAAGGTGATCCGGCGGCCGTCCGGCA
>JAOUIC010000154.1 GCA_029884275.1 Gemmatimonadota bacterium
ACATCCGGCGGGGCCCGATGGCCAGCTACGAGACGTTCGGGTTCGGGCTCTGGCTGGTCCTGCGGAAGGAAGACGACGCCCCGATCGGGATCTGCGGATTGCTGAAGCGGGACACCCTGCCGGACGTGGACGTCGGGTTCGCGATTCGTCCGGCGTTCTGGTCCATGGGGTACGCGCTCGAATCGGCGGCGGGAGTACTCGCCTACGGACGGGAGGCGCTGAAGCTGCCTCGGGTGGCGGCCATCGTGCAGGCGGACAACCAGGCGTCCATCCGTCTGCTCGGGAAGCTGGGGCTGCAGTTCGAGCGCCGCCTCGAATGGCCAGGCGACACCGCGGACATTCATCTCTACGCGCGCGACCTGGCCTAGTCGATAGTGTCCGAGATGATGGTACGGCATGCGCAGGGAGCCGCTCAGATGCAACAGAGGCGGATGGGAATTCGGCTGATCGCCGCGTACGAGGCGGCCAAGGGCGTGCTGGTCCTGGTGGCCGGTACCGGGCTGCTGCTGCTGGTGCACCGGGACGCCCAGGAGCTCGCCGAGCGGCTGGTGGCGCACCTGCACCTCGACCCGGCAAAACGGATTCCGCGTATCTTTCTCCATCTCGTGACCGAGGTGACCCCGGTGCGGCTCCGGTGGCTGGCCGCGGGGGCCATGGCCTATGCCCTGATGCGCTTGGCCGAGGCCTACGGCCTGTGGCGGGGACGCCGCTGGGCCGAATGGCTGGGCGTCGTGACGGCGGCCGTCTACATCCCGTTCGAGGCTGGCGCGCTGATCCGGCAGCCGGGAGCCGAACCGCTGGTGGCACTCGCGCTGAACCTGATGATCGTCGTGTACCTGGCCCGTGTCCTCCGGGCCGGCGACGACGCGGAACCGCCACCGGTCCGAACCTGATTCCCGCCCTTCTCCTTGGGAGGCACGGATGGCCAAGAAGACCCAGGTCCTCATCGACAAGCTGAACGAGGACCTCGCCGGCGAGCTCGGCGCCGTCATTCAATACCTGACCTACGCCGCCAAGGCGACCGGCCCCTACCGGCCGCAGCTCGCGCAATTCTTCCTGGCCGAGGTGGCCGACGAACAGCTGCACGCCCAGTTCCTCGCCAACAAGATCGTGGCCCTCGGCGGTGAGCCGACGACGGTGCCGCGCCCGGTGCCCAGGGCGAGCACCAACCGGACGATGCTGCAGGAGGTCCTCAAGGCCGAGCGGCGCGCCACCGCCGACTACATCACGCGCGCCAAGGAGGCCGAGGCGCTCGGGGAGAAGGGGCTCGCCGTGCAGCTGGAGGACATGGTGCGCGACGAGAGCGGCCACGCCGAGGAAACCGAGAGAATCCTGCGTGACTGGCCGCTGTAGGCCAGGGAGGATCCGCTGAAGATCTGGATCGACGCCGACGCCGCACCGCGCGACGTGAAGGAACTGGTGTTCCGGGCGGCCAAGCGGATGGAAGTGGAGACGATCCTGGTCGCGAACCAGCGGCTCCAGACACCGGTCGGCAATCCGCAGGTGTCCGCGGTCTGGGTGGATGGCGGTCCCGACGTCGCCGACCAGCACATCGTCGATCACGCGGAGGAAGGTGACCTGGTGGTCACCCAGGACATCCCGCTGGCCGCGTTGCTCGTGCCCAAGGGCATTGTCGTGCTCGACCCGCGCGGGACGGAGCACACCGCCGAGACGATTGGCGAGCGGCTCTCGATTCGGGACTTTATGGAACAGGCTCGGACGGCGGGGATCGTCACCGGGGGTCCTCCGCCCTTCGATGCGCGCGCGAAGCAGGCGTTCGCCTCGGCGCTGGACCGGGCGCTGACCCGGCTGCGGGCCCGGCCCTGAACCGAGGAGGCACCATGCAGGGGCAGGTGGTGGTGATCACGGGCGCGAGCGGCGGCATCGGCGCCGCCGTGGCCGAAAGGGCCGCCGGTCGCGGCGCGACGGTGGTCCTGGTGGCGCGCCGCGCCGCGCCGCTCCAGGCGGTGGCGGCACGCTGCGGGGCAACGGCCCTGCCCATCGTGGCGGACGTGACCCGGCGCGAGGAGGTCCGGCGGATCGTCGCGGAAACGCTGGATCGCTTCGGCAGGCTGGATGTGTGGATCAACAACGTCGGCCAGGGCATCACGCGCGCACCCACGGCGCTCACCGATGCCGACATCGATGACATGGTGCTGGTGAACGTGAAATCGGCCCTCTATGGGATGCAGGAGGTGCTGCCGCACTTCAAGGAGCGCGGCACCGGACAGGTCATCAACGTCTCCTCGATGCTCGGGCGCGTGCCCTTTGCCGTGATCCGTTCCGCCTACTGCGGGGCGAAACACTTCCTCAACGCGCTGACGGCCACCTTCCGGGCCGAGGTCCAGGCGACGCACCCGGACATCCAGTTCACGCTCGTCTCTCCCGGGGTCGTGCGAACGGACTTCGGCCTGAACGCCCGCCACGGGGGGCCCGACTCACGCTCCTTTCCCGAGTCGCAGAGCGCCGAGGAGGTGGCCGAGGTGATCGTGGACGTGATCGAGTCGCGGCGACTGGACGTCTACACCCGGTCGGGATCGCAGGCCCGCGTCGTCGGCTACTATCAGGACCTCGGGGAGGATCCTTGAGGGTTCCGCTGAAGGAACTGCGCCGGGTCGGCCCGGTGGTGATGCTCGCGGCGATCACCGCCTGCCATCCATCGCGGGGCGGCTCGGCGGCCTCCGGGGCCATCCGAATCAGTCATGCCGTCGTGCCGGCGTCCCCGTCACCGACCGACGCCTCGGCGTTCATGCTCATCGAGAACCAGGGAGCGGCTCCCGATTCACTGACCGGCGTCAGCTCGCCGGACGCGGAGACGGTCATGCTCCACGAGATGGTCGACAATCGGATGGAGATGGCGGAGGGGCTGGCGATACCAGCAGGCGCGTCCGTGCTGCTGGCACCTGGCGGCTATCACCTCATGCTGCACGGCCTGGCCCGCCCGGCCGCGGCAGGAGATACGATCACCTTGCAGGTACACTTTGCGCAGGCGGGGGAACTGGTAGTCCGCGCACCCGTCCTGCGGTACACCGATGCGGTCGATGAAGTCTCCCCTCCCTAACCCCAGCCGGAGTGTCCCCGTGACCACGACTGACATCTCTCCGTTGCTCCGCAATGTGCTCCTCGCGGCCGGCCTTGTCATCATCGCCGCGGGCATGCACGCCGCGGCCACCACCGTCAACCTGGTCCTGGTCTCGCTGCTGCTGGCCATCAGCATCTCGCCGATCACCTCGATGCTGCAGCGCCGCGGCCTGAAGCATGGCGCGGCTGTGCTGCTCACGATCGTCGGGAGCATGATCGGCGGCGTGCTGATTCTCTGGACGCTCGGCGGAGCGCTCCAGGGCATGAAGGAGAAACTCCCCGCCTACCAGGCGTCCCTGGGCGGCTTGATTGACGGCGTGGACGCTCAGCTGACGGCTCGCGGGATCGACATCCACGAGATGGTCAAGCCAGACGCCGAGCAGGTGATCGGGATCGCCCAGGCCGTGGTGGGTGGCGCCCTCCAGGCCCTGGGCTACGGATTCTTTGCCCTGATCCTGATCGCCCTCATCCTGATCGAGCTGCCGGACCGACCGGACGACTACCTCCCGACCGGTACGGCTCGCGACCGGTTCGACGCCGTCGGCGCGAGCGTCCGCCAGTTCGTGGGCCTGACGGGACTCATCGGGGGAGGCCAGGCGGTGGCGAGCCTCGTGATCATGCTGGCGGTCGGCACCGACTTCCCGGTGGTCTGGGGCGTGCTGTTCTTCCTGCTCAGCTTCGTGCCCTTCGGCTTCGCCATCGGGATCATCCCGCCACTGGTGGTGACCCTGCTGGAGCACGGCGTCAACCGCGCGGTCATCCTGGTGGTCGTGTTGCTGCTGGCGAACGTGATCGCGGACAACGTGATCAAGCCGAAGATGATGGGGAAGGGGCTCGGCCTCTCCCCCCTCGTCATCGTCCTGGCCCTGATGCTCTGGTCCTTCATCCTCGGCCCGGTGGGCGCCATCATGGCCGTCCCGCTCACCATCGCGATCGCCATGCTGGTGCCGGGCCTGCCCGGGGGCGTTCCCGCGGCCGAATGACGGTCCCGGCGCGCCATCTCCCGCGAGCGGAGATGGCGCGGCGGGTCACCGGTCTGCCTTCCCGTCAATCGTCGTCCTGCTCCAGGTCCTCGTCGTGGCGGCCATGCTCGTCCGCGCCGGGGACCCTCACCCGGAGGATCTCGCCCGGCTGCGGGGGCCCGAACCCCTTGTTGGAGATATAGAGATTCCCGTCCGGTCCGAAGCGCAGGCCGGTCGGCAGGAACAGCCCGTCGACCACCACCTCACGATGGCCCTGCCGGTCCAGACGGACCACCCGCCCGGTGCCGGGCGTCGGGAATCCGGCGACGGACGAGGTCTCGAGCACGTAGAGCCGGCCACGCCGGTCGAAGTCGAGCCCGAGGACGGCGCTGAATCCCCCGGCCACGACCCGCACGTTACCGCTCCGTGAGACCCGCAGGATGTTCAGGGCACCCGGCGTGATCGGGAACATGCCCAGGCTGCTGACGTACAGCGCCCCGCGCCGCTCGGCGACGACCGTCGGGACGATGTGCCCCTGGGTCGCCGAGATGTCGGCGATCCGCTCGACCGCGCCACTCCGCGGATCCACCCGCACCACCTCGCCGTGATTGGGCTCGACCGCGATCAGCTCGCCCTGAGAAGGAATCATCCCGTACCACGACCCGTCCGGCTCGAAATCCGGCGCAAAGGGGTTGGCGACGGGATTGGAGGCCTGATAGGCGCTCAGGTCAGAAATGACGTTCCACGAACCTCCGGCGAACACCCGGGCGACCCCGGCCGGCACGTTGGCCGAGCCGTGCGAGCAGCCGCCGCCCGAGACCAGCGCGTAGAGCCGGTCCCCCAGCCAGGCAACATCGGCGACGCCGATCACATCCCCGAATCCATTGACGCCGGACGGGAAGCCATCCGCCACCGTGGTCCGGTTGCCGTGGCGGTCGAGGCGCGACACCCGGCCGGTGGGACCGTTCCTGTAGGGACCGATCGGGGCTCCGACCTGGGCGCATTGAGCCTCCGTGGTGCTCGTGGTGCCGGCCGAGCCCGCCTCGGCCACATACAACTCGCCGCGCGGACCGAACGCCAGGCCGCGTGGGAACTGCAACCCGGTGGCGAAGACCTCCACCGTGGGTGGCTGTCCGACCGAGGCCTGGATGGCCGCCTGTGCGTCCGGGGCCAGGGCGTCGGTGGGGTCGTCGGGGCTGCAGGCCGCGAGCAGGAAGGCCGCACCGAGA
>JAOUIC010000156.1 GCA_029884275.1 Gemmatimonadota bacterium
CGGCGCGTCGACTACGACGCCCGCCGCCGCGACGTCACGCTCGAGGTGTCGCGCCAACACGCGATCGAGGTCACCCGCGACCTTCATGGGAGGCTCGCAGTGCTCGATGGGTTGCCCGAGGCCGAGCCGCTCGAGGTCCAGACCCGAACTGTCACCGACCGAGCCGAGCCCGAGTGGGCCGGCTCGACCTTGGGCCGCGAGATCCAGTTCCTTGTGAGCCACACGATCCACCATTTCGCCCTGATCCGGCTCCTCCTCGCCCCCGATGGCCTCCAGCTGCCGGCCGAGTTTGGGGTCGCCCCGTCCACCCTGGCCCACGCCGACGTGCGAGGCTGAGCGCACTCGCTCCCGCCGATGTGCACAGTGAGCTGGGCGCCGGTTGCCGGCGGGTACTCGCTGCATTTCAACCGCGACGAGAGCAGGACCCGCACGCCGGCCCTGCCGCCGGCCGCGCTCGAGCGCGACGGCGTCCGGTTCCTGGCCCCGATCGACGCCGACGCTGGCGGCACCTGGATCGGCGTTAACCAGTTCGGCGTGACGGTTTCGCTCCTCAACCGCTATCATGACACCCCTGTCGAGCCGGGCGGCCCGCGGACCAGTCGAGGCCTTCTGGTGCTCGAGCTCTTGCCCGCCAGGTCTGCCCTCGACGTTGTCGCCCAGCTCGGCGATCGCGCGCTCGGTGAGTTCCAGCCGTTCACCGTCTGCGCCGCTGATCGCGCGGGTCGCGTCCACCTCGCCGACTGGACCGGTGCCGAGCTCCGCGCCGGCTCGACCGATCGTCCGGGAATGGTCCGGACCAGTTCGGGGCACGATCAGGCAGCAGCTGAGCGTCTCCGCGCCATCACACTGGCCGGATTGGCAGCGGATCCCGCCGCGATCACCCCCGGGCTGCTCGGTCGGTTCCACCGGAGCCATCTCCCTGAACGGGGGCCGTTCTCCGTCTGCATGCACCGGCCCGAGGCGGAAACGCGGAGCCTGACCACGATCTTGGTCGCCGGCGGCGTGGCCGGCCTCGAGTACCTCCCCGGCGCCCCCTGCGAGGCCGCCGCGCCCAGCCAGCACCGTCTCTCGCTCGTGGCCGGGAGCTGATCCATGGGCCGGCGACGCACACGCTGGATCGTCGGCTGCTATCTCCTCCTGCTCGGTGCCTCGCACCTCCGCCGTGCCATCGACCCGTCACCGCCCGTACCTGACCCGGACGAGCTGACCGCGACGCTGTCACCGGTGGCAGGGGAGGCCACGACGCCGGGCCGGGTGACGATCGCCTACCGCGACGTCGTCCCCGCGACGGAGCGCGCCGGCGGGCTCCCGGTCGTCCTCCTCCACGGCAGTCCGGGCGACAACGGGGAGGTCACCGCGCTCGCGAAGATCATTGGCAGCGGGCGCCGCGCCGTCGCGCCCGACCTGCCAGGCTTCGGCGGATCCACCCGCGGCGTGCCCGACTACTCGATCCGGGCCCACGCCAGGTACGTCCTCGCCCTGCTCGATTCGCTCGGCATCCGACAGGCCCACCTGGTCGGCTTCAGCATGGGGGGCGGCGTCGCGGCGGGCATGTTCGACCTCGCGCCCGGGCGGGTCGCGTCGCTCACCCTCCTCTCTTCGATCGGCGCGCAGGAGTACGAGCTGCTTGGCGATTACACCCTGAACCACGCGATCCATGCCATCCAGCTGGCTGGCCTCTGGCTCCTGCGTGAGGGGGTTCCTCATTTCGGCGCCTGGGACGGTGGGATGCTCACCGTCGAGTACGCCCGTAACTTCTACGACACCGACCAGCGGCCCCTCCGCGGCATCCTGAGCCGCTACCCCGATCCCGTCCTCATCATTCAGGGAGAGCGTGACCCCCTCGTCGAGCCGAAGCTGGCCGAAGAGCACCACCGGATCATCCCCCAGAGCGAGCTGGTCATGCTCCGGGGGCGAGGGGCCGACCACTTCATGGCCTTCTCCCGCCCGACTGAGCTGGGGCCGATCATCGGCCGGTTCCTCGACCGGGTCGAGAACGGACGCGCAATGACACGCGCCACCGCCGCGCCCGAGCGGCTCGCCGCCGCGGCACGCCCGTTCGACTACCGGGATCTTCCCCGCGTGGCTGGCCTCGCGCTGGTCGTGCTGCTGCTGCTCATCGCGGCCTCGACTTTCGTGTCGGAGGACCTGGCCTGCATCGCCACCGGACTCATGGTCGGCCGCGGCACATTGGCCTTTCTGCCCGGCACTGCGGCGTGCTTCGCCGGCATCGTCCTCGGCGACATGGGGCTCTTCTACCTCGGCCGCTGGCTCGGACGGCCCGCCGTCCAGCGGGCGCCGCTCCGCTGGTTCCTTACCGACCAGGACGTCGAGCGAAGCAGCGTCTGGTTCCGCCGCCGCGGCGCATGGCTCATCCTCGCGACCCGCTTCGTGCCCGGCACCCGCCTTCCGACCTACTTCACCGCCGGCCTCCTCCGTGTGAACGCGCTGCTCTTCCTCGGGGCCTTTTCGCTCGCGGCCGCGCTCTGGACCCCGCTCCTCGTCGGCCTCAGCGCCTTGTTCGGCGGGCGGGTGCTGGCGGCCTTCGAGGTCTACCAGCGCTTCGCGCCGGCCGCGGTGCTGGCCGTCGCACTCTGCCTGCTGCTGGTGGTCAAGCTCGTTGTGCCGCTCTGCTCCTGGCGCGGCCGCCGGCTGCTGCTCTCGCGCTGGCTCCGGCTCACCCGCTGGGAGTTCTGGCCCCGTATCGCCTTCTATCCGCCGATCGCGATCTACGTCCTCTGGCTCGCGGTGAAGTATCGGAGCCTGACCCTCTTCTCCGCGGTGAACCCCGCGATCCCGGGGGGCGGTTTCGTTGGCGAGTCGAAGGCGGAGATCTTGCAGGGCCTCGCGGGCACGCCGGATATGGTCGCGCGGTGGCGATACCTCCCGGCCAGCAGCGATCTCGCGGCCCGGCTCGAGGCGTTCCGCAGGTTCGTGCGGGAGGAGGGACTCCCGTTCCCCGTGGTGCTCAAGCCCGACGTGGGCGAGCGCGGCGCCGGGGTCACCTTCGTCGGCTCCGATGCCGAGGCAGAACGGTATCTTGCGCGCACGGCGGAGCCGCTCATCGTTCAGGAGTACGTGCCCGGCGTCGAGTTCGGGGTCTTTTACTACCGCCACCCGGGGGCGGTGGCGGGCCGGGTCTTTGCGATCACTGACAAGCGGTTCCCGGCCGTCACGGGCGACGGGCACCGCTCGCTTGAGGAACTGATCCTGGCTGATGCGCGCGCGGTGGCGATGGCTCCATTCTTCCTCCGCCTCCACGCCGCTCGCCTCGCCGACGTCCCCGCTGCTGGCGCCGAGCTCCGCCTCGTCGAGCTGGGCACCCACTGCAAGGGGTCGGTATTCTTCGATGGGGAGTGGGTCAGGACGCCGGCTCTCGAGGCGGCGATCGACCGGGTGAGCCAGGGCTACGCGGGGTTCTGGTTCGGCAGGTACGACGTCCGGGCGCCGTCGGTCGAGGCGCTCCAGCAGGGTCAGTTCAAGGTACTGGAGCTGAACGGAGCGACCGCCGAGGCGACCAGCATCTACGATCCCGGAAACCGGCTTGGCGACGCCTACCGCGTGCTCCGCCGCCAGTGGGCTATCCTGTTCGAGATCGCCAGCCAGAACGTCATGGCCGGTGCCCGCCCGGCCACGGTGCCAGAGCTCGTCGGCCTGATGCGTCGCCACCGGCAATCGCTTCGCGCCCACGTGAACACGTGATGGCCTTACCCCGACCACGGTGAATCGCCCGATGCCCTCGCCTCAATGGCACGACCTCGGCCCCATCGCCGAGCTGAGTACCTCACCGCTTCGGACAATCGTCATCGGCAGAACCCGGATCGCGCTCTCGTGCCGGGACGGACAGTTCGGGGCGATCTCGGGGGCCTGCAACCACGCGGGCGGGCCGCTCGGCGACGGGCAGCTCGACGGGGACTACGTGGTCTGTCCCTGGCATCATTGGAAGTACCACCGGGCGACGGGCTGCGGCGAGCCGGGGTACGAGGACGAGGCGCTCCCGCGGTACGACCTCGAAGTCCGGGACGGGCATCTCTGGATTGATCTCGAGCCAGCGACGAAACGCAACCGCCTGCCGCACGAGCCTCATCCGCTGGCGCGTCCGGTGGTCCGCGAGCCGGGGCCGATTCGGGTCGCGGGTATCTCCACCACCGGAATGGACCTGGCTTACCCGCGGGTCTCAACTTCGGAGCTGCTGCTCGATGCATCGCTCCGCCGGGCCGAGGGGCAGGGTGCCGAGACGCGGCTGATCCGGTTGGCGGAGCTCAGCTTCCGGCATTGCGAGGGCTACTACTCCAAGGCGGCGCGGGCCTGCACCTGGCCCTGCTCGATCACCCAGATGGACCCGGACGACCAGCTCGACCGGGTTTACGAGGCGCTGGTGCACTGGGCCGACGTCGTCCTTATCGCGACGCCGATCCGCTGGGGCGTGGCGAGCTCGCTCTACTTCAAGATGTGCGAGCGGCTCAACTGCGTGCAGAACCAGGTGACCATCCGCAACCGGGTCCTGATCCGGAACAAGGTCGCCTCGTTCATCGTGACCGGCGGGCAGGACAACGTCCAGGGCGTGGTGGGCCAGCTGCTCACCTTCTTCGGAGAGCTGGGCTTCGTCTTTCCTCAGTTCCCGTTCATCGCCCACTCGCGCGGATGGTCCGCGGAGGACATGGAGAACAACGTCCGCGAGGTCCAGCAGAGTGCTGACCTCCGCGAGGGGGCGGAGGAACTGGCCGACCGCGCCATCCACGCGGCGCGCGAGCTGCTCGAGCGGCAACCGACCGCCGAGACGGTCGCGCACGGCGGCCGGAAGGCCAACCCGCTGATGAAGTGACGGGACGAGGCTCGCCCCTCGGTGACGCTATCGGGAACGGTGGAGCCAGAGCACCGCGGCCGAACCGGCGAAGGCAACCACGGCCATGATGAAAAGACTTGGGTCTCCGCCGTAGAAGATGCCGAGCTTGAGCAGGTGGGCGCCGATCGCCCCTGCCATGAGCACGACCCCGATCACCGCCCCCACCCGGAAGGTGCGTGGGACAACGAGAAGGATCGTGGTAGTGAGTTCCACGGCTCCGAGCGCGAACCGGCCCCACGGCTCCACGCCGACAATTGAGAAGAGGGCGACGGCGTCGGGGGCGCTGGTGAGTTTCGGGATGGCCGCCATGGCAAGGATGGCCGCGGGGACAAGCCGGACGATCCAGCTGACGATCGGGCGGGGCCAGGGCGGTGAATCGGTCGGAGGCAAGGGGGGCTCCAAT
>JAOUIC010000157.1 GCA_029884275.1 Gemmatimonadota bacterium
ATCGGCCGGTCGGGGAGCAGCTCGGCATCGAGGTTGAGCCGGAGCCTGGGCCCCTGGTTCCGCTCGGTGAGCCGGAAGACCAGGCCGTAGTCCTCGCAGCCGAGCGCCACCGCGGGCGCCTTCTTGTTGTAGGTGTCGAAGATCTCGATCGTCCCCCAGGCGTCCTTGGGCCGGCTGGTGAGGATGCCCGCCACACCGGCCGCCTCGAGTCTCAATCCGAGTTCACCGGTGCCGAGCGCCAGGCTGTATCCGGTGCCGCGAACATTGGGGCCGGCCCACTCGCGCCGCACCTGGGCCTTGAGCGAGTCCATCCGCTCCCGGCTCTCCAGGGTGCCATGCTCGGTCCAGTCCGCGGTGGGCCGGCAGGTCGGCTGCGGCGCCGAGACCAGCACCAGCTTGCCCTTCGCCATCGGGAGCCAGGCCACGAACTCGGTCGAGTCGGCGAAGCGCGGGAGGATGATGGTCGTCGCATCGAGATTCTTCTTCTTCGTGCCGGGGCTGAACCCCAGCATGGTCCCCTCGAGACTGCGGGCCCTCGGTGCGATGAGATCGATGTGCGAGTGGCCACGGCGCCACGCCCTCCAGGTCCCGGACTGCTCGTTGCGGGCCTCGATCCCCCACGAGGTGTAGGTGCGGACCAGCCAGTCGTTGCCGCGCTTCTGGCCATCGGTGCCGGTCAGGCGTGGGCCGATGGAGTCGAGCAGGACCTGCGCCAGCGCCTCGGTCTGGGAGCTGTCCATGCCGAGCGACCAGATTCGCCGGAGGGTGGGCTCGTCAGTGGGAAACGTCTGGGCGTTCGCGGACTGGCCCAGGCCGAGCAGGGCGGCAAGCAAGAATGCCGGAATGGAGCGATGCATTGGCGGTTTCTGGCGGCGTCGAAGGATGGTTGGAGAGGTGGAACGGCGCGTCGCGGCCGGTCCCGGACGGCACAATCGTACCGTCGCCGCGACCCTGGCGAAAGCCCGATCGCCAGATTCGTGGCCCGGCGCCGGCGTCATCAGGCCGACCGGCGGACCGCTCCCTTCATCGCGGCGAGATGGCGCCGGCCCGAGGGAGTGAGCTCGAGACGACCCGGTGGTGCGCGGTCGCCACCTTCGACGAGCCCCTCCCGTGCGAGGTCATGTGCTGCCGCCCGAATGAGCGCTCGGGTGGCCGGCCAGGCCCAGGGCAGTGCCGCGGGCGCTCGCGGCTCCGCGTCCACTGCAAGCAGGACGATGGCGCGGGCCACGGCCATGAGTTCCTCCCCGTTCCGAACCGGCCGTCCGTCCGTCGCCAGGGCAAGCGCCGCGGGGTACCACGGGTTGCCCCGCATCACGCCGTCCTTCCGTGCAGCAGGAGAGTCGGCCTCACCGGGCGCGACGCGCGCAGCGCTCGCCGCACCGGGAGAATCATGTCGACGACCCCATCCTCGACCCGGGCCCGGCGTCCGCCGAGTCGCTCGATCAGGTGGAGCGCCGCCTCGTGCTCGGCCAGCACGGGGGCGACCAGCTGCCCGATCCCGCGCTGGGCAGCGGAACCCATGAGGGTCCTGAGCAGGAGCGACCCCAGGCCGAAACCCTGCCATTCGTCAAGCAGGGTGACGGCGAATTCGGCGCTCTCCGGGTGCTCCCGATCTCGCACGAACCGCGCGACGCCCACCCCGGGGGAGCCGGGTTCGTCAATGGCCAACGCCGCCCACGCGACGTGCTCGCGGAAGTCGACCTCACTCAGGTATCGGAGCCTTGCTTCACTCAGCCGGGACACCTGCGAGTGGAAGCGGAAGTAGCGCGAGCGCGGACTCATCCGGGCAAGTCCGGCGGCGAGATTTGCCCGGTCGGCGGGGACCACCGGGCGCACCCGCACCCGACGCCCGTCGTTGAGCAGTGCTCGAAAGGCGAGCGAGCGGGCCCACGTCCCGGCCTCGTCAGCCGGAGCTGTCTTCGGCATCATCGTCTGATCCTCCCTGTACCACCGGAAGGCGCAGAATCGCCCTGGACCGGCTCAGGGACGCCGAAGGCTGGCGTCAAACGGCGATCGGAGGCTATTTACGCATGCGTCCCCCGCGCCCCGGCCCTGCTC
This sequence comes from Gemmatimonadota bacterium, assembly GCA_029884275.1. Lineage (GTDB taxonomy): Bacteria > Gemmatimonadota > Gemmatimonadetes > Gemmatimonadales > GWC2-71-9 > JADJOM01. The sequence continues at coordinate 2,059 of JAOUIC010000157.1, forward strand.
ACCACCGGGTGTGGCGCATGGTCCGTCAAGCGAACACGAGAAGATGGCCTCAGACCCCGACGTGACTCAGGCGCTGCTCGCGCTTTCGGCTGGCGACCGCGCGGCGCTGGACAACCTCCTGCCAGCCATCTACGAACGGCTCCGCGAGCAGGCGCACCGGGCCCTCCGCCGCGAGCGACCCGACCACACCCTCTCGCCCACGGCACTGGTCCACGAGGCCTACCTGAAGCTGGTGCGGCTGGAGCGCGTCGCCTGGCAGGACCGCGCCCACTTCTTCGGGGCCTGCGCCAACGAGATGCGGCGCATCCTGGTGGACCATGCCCGGCAGCGGAAGGCGGACAAGCGCGGCGCGGGTGCGGAGCACGTCGCTCTCGAGAACGCGCTCGAAGCGGCGCATGCGAGGCCGGGCGAGCTGGTGGCCCTCGACGAAGCGCTGGAGCGGCTGAAGAGCCTCGATGAGCGCCAGGTCCGGGTGGTGGAATGCCGCTTCTTCGCCGGGATGAATGTGGAGGAAACCGCCGAGGCGCTCGCCATCTCGCCCGCCACCGTGAAGCGTGACTGGACGCTGGCCCGGGCCTGGCTCAACCGGGAACTGAGCGCGTGAGCGGCGACCAGGACCGAACCCTGGACTGGGCCCGGATCCAGGAGGTCTTCCACCGGGCCCTGGAGCTGGAGGGGACGCACCGGGCGCTCTACCTCGACCAGGCCACCGCCGGCGACCTCGAACTCCGGGCGGAGGTCGAGTCGCTCCTGGCCCATGCCACCGGGGGGATGCTGGGCGAACCGGTTGAGAGACCGCCGGCCGCCGGCGCCATGGAGGCCCGGTTCGGGCCGTACCGGATCGTCCGGCCGCTGGGGGAGGGCGGCATGGGACGGGTCTACCTGGCTGAGCGGACCGGCGCGGGATTCACTCAGCGGGTGGCGCTCAAGGTGCTGCGGGGCGACCTCCTGAGCGGGTCGCCAGAGGTGGAGCGGCGCTTCACGCGCGAGCGCCAGATCCTGGCCCGGCTGGAGCATCCCGGCATCGCCCGGCTCATCGATGGCGGTTACGGCCCCGGGGACCAGCCCTACCTCGCGATGGAATACGTCGAAGGCGAGACGCTGGCCGATTATGTCGGTCGCTGCGCGCTCTCGATCGAGACCCGGCTGGACCTGTTCATCGCGGTATGCGAAGCGGTGCACTACGCTCACCAGCACCTGGTGATCCACCGCGACCTCAAGCCGAGCAACATCGTGATCACCGCCACCGGCGACCCGAAGCTGCTCGACTTCGGAATCGCGACGCTGGTGGAGGGCGAGGATGACGCCCGGTCCGGCGAATTCCCCCTGCTCCGGACCGGCAACTGGTTCACCCCGGCCTATTCCAGCCCGGAGCAGGTCCGGCAGGAGAGGGTGACCACGCTGTCGGACATCTACTCACTTGGCGTCCTGCTCTACGAGCTCCTCACCTGCGCCCGACCGTACGAGGTGGTGGATCTCTCGCCGGCCGCCGTGGAGGAGGTGGTCTGCCGCCGCCTTCCCGAGCGGCCCAGTGCCCGGGTCGGCGACTCCCGCCTCGCGCGGCGGCTCCGAGGCGACCTGGACACCATCGTGCTCAAGGCGCTCGCCAAGGAGCCCGAACGCCGCTACCGCTCCGCGCAGGGGCTGGCCGAGGATCTGCGCCGGCACATGGAGCACGAACCGGTCTCCGCCCGCCCCGACAGCCTGGGGTATCGGCTCCAGACCTTCGCCCGACGGAACCGCACGGCGGTGACCGGCGCGCTGCTCGCGCTGGTGGCGCTCACGGCGGGGCTCGTCACGACCAGCTGGCAGGCCCGGGAGGCGGCGGCAGCCCGGGAGCGGGCCGAAGCGGCGCTGGGTCGTTCGGAGGAAGTCACCCGGTTCCTGATCGAGCTGTTCCAGCAGAGCGACCCGGCGCTCGCCCCCGTGGATGCCGCCTTCGCCCGGGGGATCGTGGAGAGCGGGCGGGCGAGGGTGGGCGAGCTCAGGGATCAGCCACTGGTGCAGGCCAGGCTGCTCGACGCCCTCGGCCTCGTGACGCTCAGCCTCCGCGATGTGAACCAGGCCCGGGCGCTGATGGAGCAGTCGGTGGCCATCCGACGCACCGAGGAGGGAGAAGGGCACCTCGACTACGCCATCGGCCTCCAGCACCTCGGCCGGGTCCGCCGTGTCGAGGGCCGCTACGCGAAGGCAGAGTCCTTGTATGTCCAGGCCCTGGGCATCATGCGCGACACCGTCGGGACAGACCATCCCGCCTACACCGATGCGTTGAGCGACCTGGCCTTTCTCCTGCCGTACCTGTCGCGCACGCCGGAGGCGGAGCAGCACTACCGCGAGGTCGTGGCCATCCGTCGGCGTATCCTGCCTCCGGGAGATCCCCTCATCGCCGATGCCGTCCTGAGAGTGGCGGCCACGTTGCGAGCCCAGCGGAAGTTCGTCGCTGCGGAGTCCGCCGGCCGGGAGGGCTTCCAGCTCCGACTCCAGAGCCTGGGGCCGACCCACCCCCAGGTGGGTGCCGCGCTATTCAACCTCGCGGACATCCTGGTCGGCGACTCGTCCCGCTGGGCCGAGGCCGAATCGCTCTACCTCGCTGGCATGGCGGTGCAGCGTCGTGCCATCGGCCCCAATTACCTCGGGATCGCCCACGGCCTGGGCAACCTGGCCGCCCTGTACCGCCGCGAGCGCCGCCTCGCGGAGGCAGAGTCGCTGGCCCGGAGAACGTTGGAGCTTCGTGAGCTGGTCATGGGCCCCAAGAACGTCGCGGTCGTCTGGGACAAGGCCTCGCTGGCGGCCATTCTCGCGGACCGGGGAGCGCTGGACGAGGCGATCGCCGTTCAGCTGGAGGCGGTCGAGACTCTCGAGCGCACCTACGGCCCCGACCACTCGGACGTGGCGGGGATACTGGCCGGCCTGGCCCGGTTGCAGCTGCGGAAGGGCAGGCTGATGGCAGCGGAAACACTGCTGGTCCGGAGCGTAGCCATCCGCGAGCGGGCCCACGGGCGCGACAACCTGCACGGCGCGCGTGACCTCGCCACACTCGGCCAGATCAGCCTGAGACGCCGCGAGTACGGCCTCGCGGAGCAGCGTCTGATCGATGCCCTTGACCGGATGCGGGCGGCCACTTTCGCCGAACCTGGTGAGATCGAGGCGGTGCGGCGCGAC
>JAOUIC010000158.1 GCA_029884275.1 Gemmatimonadota bacterium
CCGGGGCCCGGCCTCCTGCAGCGCGCGGGTGACTTCGCGGTAATACCAGAGAGTCTTCTCGCGTGGCACCGAGAACCGCTTCCAGATCTCCTCGCCCACGTTCCGCATGTCGTTGAGGATGGAGCGGGCGTTGTAGAGCTTGTCCGCGGCGGCGACCAGCAGGACGTCGGCATCGGCGCCGCGGAGGTGCTCGATGTAGTCCCGCTTCCGGTTTTCCCACGGCCCCTTCACCCCCCGCTCCAGCGCGTGCGGGTCGGGCTCGGTGCAGCCCATCACGATGTGATGCACCCTGGGCCCGAACCGGTCGAGGATCTCGCGCTGGGTCTGGCCGTGACGGGGATGGTCCTCCACCGCGTCGTGCAGCAGCGCGGCGATCCCCTGCTCCTCGTCGCCCCCATCCTCCAGCACGATGGCGGTCACCCCGAGCAGGTGGGCCATGAAGGGGATGCCGCTCCCCTTGCGCCGCTGGCGGCCGTGGATCTCGATGGAAAAAATCAGCGCCTCGGTGAACTTGGCGCTGAGGGTCCGCTCCCGGACGTGATCGGGCATCCTAGAAGAGCTTGACCTGGATGTTGAGCTTGCCGGGATGCTTGTTGAGCTCCTCGAGCAGGACCTTGAGCGCCTGCATCGCCTCGCGGCTGTCGAGATAGAGCCCGCTGTCGGTGGCGAACTTGCCCAGGGTCCCCTCGCCGGCGTTGATCTTCTGGAGCAGGGTGTCGAGCCGGGCGCCCGTGGCGGTGAGCTGGATGGACATGGTGGACATGTTACGGGCCAGGGTGTCTGCCCGCTCCACGGCGCTTGCGACCGGGACCGCCGCAATGGTCGTGTCCAGGCGCTCCGCGAGCCTGCGGAACGCCGCCATGGTCCTCTCCGCCTCGCCGGCGGTCTGGGGCAGCCGGTCGCTGAGCCGGTTGAGCGTCCGCTGCATCGCCTTGAGCGTTGCGACCAGCTCGTCGCCGGTGCGCTGGTTGGCGACTGCCTGCACCCCGATCAGTACCGAGTCGGCGCGGTCGGCGAGCGCGGCGCCCTTTTCGAAGATCCCGGCCCCGGAGGCGCCCCGGACGACCGCTCCATCGGGCAGCTTCTCCGCCGCGGTCCCCGGGTGGAGGAGGATGCGCGAGTCGCTGCTGAAGACCCCCGAGGAAATCTCGGCGGAGGCGTCGGCACGAAGATCGAGCGTGGGAGGGAGGGAGACCGTCACCCGCACGTCGCCCGGCGCCTTGAACTCCACCGAGACGACCTTTCCCACCGGGTACCCCGAGACCGCCACTTCGTTGTCCTTCTTGAGGGTGCCGATGTCGGCGAACCGGACTTCCGCGGTCCGCTCGAGCGGCCTGAAGCTGGCGCCCTTGAGAAACATCGTGCCGGCCACGAAGACGGCGATCCCGACGAGGACCAGGGTGCCGACCGTGATTTCCTTCTCGTAATGGAGGTCCATGGCTCAGGCGGCGAAGGTGATTGCACCGAAGTCGCGCTCCAGGAACTCGCGCACTTCCGGCAAGGTGGATTGCTTGAATTCGGCCGGTGTCCCCTGCAGCACGATACGGCCGTTGGTGAGCAGCGCCAGCCGGTCGGCCACCCGCATCGACCCCCGCACGTCATGGGTGACCATGACGCTGGTGACGCCGAGTTCCGCGGCAAGACTCTTCACCAGGTCGTCGATGATGTCGGCATTCACCGGGTCGAGGCCCGAGGTGGGCTCGTCGTAGAGCAGGTACTTGGGTGTGCCCGCGATCGCCCGGGAGATGCCGACCCGCTTGCGCATCCCGCCGGAGAGCTGGGCCGGGTACTTCAGGGCGGTCTCGGGGCTGAGGTTCACCAGCTTGAGGCACCGCTCCACCCGCTCGTGGCAGTACTTGAGGTCGCGGAACTGGTCTTCCTGGGTGATGCCGAGCCGGATGTTCTCGAACACCGACAACGAGTCGAACAGGGCGCCGTTCTGGAACACGTAGCCGATGGTGGAGCGAAGCTGGCGCAGGTCCTCCCGCTTGAGCTTGCTGACCTCGCGCCCGTCCACCCGGACGACCCCAGAGTCCTGGTGGATCAGCCCGACGATATGCTTGAGCAGGACGCTCTTGCCGGTGCCGGAGGGGCCGAGCAGGGCGACCGTCTCGCCGTCGCTCACGACGAAATCGACACCGTCCAGCACCACCTGCTGGCCGAACCGCTTGCGGACGCCGATGAGCTCGATCAATGGAGCAGCAGCCTGGCGAGGATGGTGTCGAGCAGCAGGATCATGACGCTGCTCGCTACCACCGCGCCGGTGGTGGACTTGCCGACGCCCTCGGCCCCCTGCTCGGTGCTGAAGCCGAAATAGCAGGAGACGATGGTGATGCAGACGCCGAAGGCGAAGCTCTTGATGATCGAGTACCAGGCATCGAAGGGCCGCCAGAAGACCCGGGCACCGTAGATGAAGTCGGCGTCGGTCACCGGCAGCACCTGCTGCACCGCCAGCCACCCGGACACGATCCCGGTGACGTTGGCGAACACGGTGAGGATCGGGATCATGACGATGCCGGCCAGCACCCGGGGAATCACCAGGTGACTGGCCGGTGAGCGCCCGAGGGTCTCGAGCGCATCGATCTGCTCCGTGACACGCATGGTGCCGAGTTCGGCGGCGTAGCGGGCGCCGATCCGGCCGGCGAGGATGAGACCGGTCAGCACCGGCCCCAATTCGAGGATCACCGATTCGACCACCAGCGACCCGGCGACATAGTAGGGGATGCCGCCGGTGAACTGATAGCCGGTCTGGAGCGCAGTCACGGCGCCGGCGAAACCGGCCACGAGGAGGACGATGAAGAGACTCCCCACCCCGATGCTCCACGCCTCGGTGAGCGTGCGGGGCAACCACACCCGCCACTCGAGCAGGGCCCGGGCCATCTCGTACAGCATGAAGCTGAGCCGCCCGACATGGGCGAGGGCGCCAAGAACGGCCCGGCCCACCGGGCGGCGGAAATCCAGAGCGGTGGCTGTCATTGAAGGGTGATGTATCTTGGGCCCCCATGCGGTCCAAGTCCACCCCCGCGATCCTCGACTTCCGTCGGCGGCTGACGCGCTGGTACCGCCGCCATGGCCGGGACCTGCCCTGGCGCCGCACCCGGGACCCGTACGCGGTCCTGGTCTCGGAGTTCATGCTGCAGCAGACCCAGGTCTCCAGGGTGGAGGGGTTCTACCACCGATTTCTGGCGCGGTTCCCCACCGTGCACCACCTCGCCGGGGCCGCCCATGGCGAGGTGCGTGAGGTGTGGCAGGGGCTTGGCTATTACCGCCGCGCCGACAACCTGCACCGACTGGCGCAGGCAGTGGTCGAGCGCCACGAGGGCCGCATTCCGGCGGAGTCGAGGGTGCTGATGCGTCTTCCCGGGGTGGGTCGCTACACCGCGGGCGCCATCGCAACGTTCGCCTTCGAGCGAGCCGAGCCCGCGGTGGATACCAACGTGGCGCGGGTGATACGGCGTGCGTTCCACCCGCGGGCGCGGGGGACCGCGGGGCAGCGCCGGATCTGGCAGACAGCGGAGCGGCTGGTGCCCCGCGCGGGAAACCCGGCGTGGACCTTCAATCAGGCGATCATGGAACTGGGCGCGAGGATCTGCACCGCGAGAGTGGTGAGGTGCGGAGAGTGCCCGGTGCGGAGGGGGTGTAGAACGGGCGCCAGAGCCGCAGGGATGTAGCGACGTTGCGACATGCTGCGCGCGCGCACTCTTTCCAACGTGCGGGTTATAGAATACTTTGGGTCGCCGCAGTCTTCCTTCCGATTCCAATGGAGGCTTCATGAAGTTCCGTACCCTGTTCACGGTGCTCGCTGCGGGCGTGACCGTCGCATCCTGCACCTCCGAACCACTCGCAGATCCCGCCTCACAGCTCCAGGCCGCGCGGTCGGGGCCGGCCTTCGCCGCGTCGGCTGAGCCGGAGGAGGAGCCGGTGCTGAGCCCGTTCCTGGCCGATCTCGATGCCCGCCTCGCCGCCAGCGGCTCCAACCTGCGCGTACTCCGGGCGGAGTTCATGGTGGACACCGGCGCGGCCGAGTTCGGCAGCCAGGTGCTCATCGCCAACAACCGGGTCCGTGGCCTGGCCTATGAGTGGGTGTCGGGCGACCCGCGGCGGGGTGGACGGGTGGGGGTCAACTACGCGTTCGACCCCTATCAGGGGCGGGAGCCGTTCACCCGGAACCCCGACGGGTCGGGGCTCCGCCAGATGCCCTTCGCGGAGCTGGAGCCCCAGCTCGAGCAGGCGATGTCGGCCTGGCGTGACCGCACCTGTTCCGATGCGCCGATCGACCGCGTGGCGCTCCCGGCCGGCGTGGATCCCGACCTGCTCGACAACCTGTTCCTCGGCTCCGACGGCGGCCGTGGCACGCCGGTCACGCTGTCCGACATCGTGCAGGCGGGCTGGCAGCTTCCCAGCTTCTTCACGGCGTTCGCCGGCCCCTCGGGGAACAACATCATCGGGGTGACGTTCTCGTTCTATTTCGTGGACGGCAGCGGCAACCCGACCGACATCAACGGCGACGGCCGGCTCGACACCGGGCTGGCGGAGCTCTACTACAACACCCGCTTCGCCTGGGGCAACAGCGGCGCGCCGAACGTGGTGGACACCTGGCACATCACCACCCACGAGACCGGCCACGCCGTGAGCCTGGCGCACTTCGGGAAGGTGTTCGTGACGAAGCGCGATGCTGCGAACGGCATCTCGATCACCGACATCAAGTACGCGCCCAGAGCGCTGATGAACGCGGTGTACGTGACCGGCCGGACGCCGATCACCGGCACCGACAATTCGTCGTTCTGCCAGGTCTGGGCATCGAAGAACTGACCGGCTTGAGGCGAGATACGCGAACGGGCGCGCCGGATGGCGCGCCCGTTTGCTTCACTTGAATTCGGTTTCGCTGCGGGGCGATCGACAGTGTCCTGGGTAGCCGCTCGCTCGCCGGGCGAGGGCCTACCGCGGCGCGGTCGAGTTGCGCCGCTGCGCGGACACCGGCAGGGTCGCGACATCCCGTGCCGGGGGGAGTGACGGACGTCTTCGCGCCGCTCGGCCCTCTACCCGGCTCCGCGATCGGCGAGGATTCACCTACCGTCTGGCCGTCCTAGTACTTGTGCAGCACCCCGCCGATCAGCGCCAGCGCCCCGAAGATCCCCGCGATCATCCCCGAGACCGCCTGGCGGCGCCGCAGGGCGTCGAACCGGGGAGCAGTGTCGCCGGAGGGAGG
>JAOUIC010000159.1 GCA_029884275.1 Gemmatimonadota bacterium
ATCCACCCCCCGGCACTCTACGCCCGCGGCATCGAGGGACGGGTCGTGTTGCGGCTCTTCGTGGACCAGACCGGGCGCCTGGTCGCCGACTCGACCGGCATCGCCGAGTCGTCCGGGTACCCCGCCTTCGACTCGGCGGCGCTGGCCGGGGTCGGGCAGCTCAGGTTTGCGCCAGCGCTCAGGAACGGCACGCCGGTGGCCGCCCTCTTCCTTCTGCCGGTAGATTTCCGCCATCCTCAGGCTGGAGGCATCACTCCGTGACTCCCCCGCATCTCAAGGCGTATGAATCCGTGCTGGACACCATCGGCTGGACGCCGCTCATCCGGCTGGCACGGATCGGCGCGGGGATCCGCACCCCGGTCTACGGCAAGGCGGAGTACGCCAATCCAGGCGGCTCGGTCAAGGATCGCATCGGCCTGGCGATCATCGAGGATGCGGAGCGGCGGGGCGACCTCAAGCCGGGCGGGGTGATCGTCGAGGGCACCAGCGGCAATACAGGGGTCGGCCTGGCCCTGGCGGCCGCGCTCAAGGGGTACCGCTGCATCTTCACGATGCCGGACAAGATGTCGCAGGAAAAGGTGCGCCTGCTCCGTGCCTACGGCGCCGAAGTGGTCATCACCCCCACCGCCGTCCCTCCCGACCACCCCGACAACTACGTCAACAAGGCCAAGCGGATCGTCAAGGAAACGCCTGGCGCCGTGATGGCCAACCAGTTCTACAACCAGGTGAACCCGGAGGCCCACTACCGGACCACCGGGCCCGAGATCTGGGAGCAGACCGAGGGAAGGGTGACGCACTTCATCGCCGGCGCGGGTACTGGCGGCACGGTGAGCGGCGCGGGGAAGTTCCTGAAGGAGAAGAACCCGAAGGTCCGGGTCATCTGCGGTGACCCGGTGGGCTCGCAGTACACCAGCTGGGCCCGGACCCGCACCATGGGAGAAGGGGCGCCCTACAAGGTCGAGGGGATCGGCGGGGACAAGATCCCCGAGACGATCTGGCTCGACTGGATCGACGAGTTCCGCCAGGTGCCGGATCGCGCCTCGATGATGATGGCGCGGCGCTGCACCCGCGAGGAGGGGATCCTGGTCGGAGGGAGCGCAGGATTAAACGTCGCTCTGGCCCTTGAGATCGCCCGCGAACTCGACGACCCGAACGCCTGCGTGGTCACCATCCTGTGCGACACCGGCGAGCGCTACCTGTCGAAGGTGTTCAACGACGAGTGGATGCAGGAGAACGAGCTGCTCGAGCGCCCGCAGGCGACGGTGGACGACCTGCTCCGCCGCAGGCCCGCCCGCGCCCCCGAGCTGGTGCAGGTGGCGCCCGCCACGATGGTGCGCCAGGCGCTGAACCTGATGAACACCTGGGACGTGAGCCAGATCCCGGTGCTGGATGCCGGTGAGCCGGTGGGCGGGCTGGTCGAGGGCGCGCTGATGACCCGCGCGCTGCAGCAGCCGGCCATGCTCGACCGGCCGGTGCGAGAGGTGATGGATGCGCCGTTCCCCATCGTCGAATCGAACTTCCCGACCGACCGACTGGCGCCGATGCTCTCGCGGGAGACCCCGGCGGCGCTGGTGCGCCGCGACGGCCGCATCGTCGGCATCGTGAGCCGCTACGACGTGCTGCAGCAGATGATCGGGACGCGGTAGGCCGGCCGCCATGCGCATCACCGTCCTCACCGGCGGGGCCTCCGCCGAGCGCGACGTCGCCCTCGCCTCGGCCCGCCAGGTCGTCCCCGCGCTCCGCGGACTCGGCCACGCCGTGGTGGTGGTGGACACCGTGACCGGATTCGTGCCCGAGTCGCGCGAGGCCGATCACCTGCTGGGGCGGGTCGGCACCACCTGGCCGTCGGTGGCGGACCTCGAGCGACGCGAGCGGACGTTCCTCCTCACCGCGCTCGGCGCCCTTCCCGAAGTGCGCGAGGCCGACGCCGTCTTCCTCGCCCTCCATGGCGGCCGGGGCGAGGACGGCACCATCCAGACCGTGCTGGAGACGCTGGGTGTTCCGTACACCGGCAGCGGACCGCTGGGGAGCGGGCTGGCGATGGACAAGGATGTCTCCAAGCGCCTGTTCCGCGATGCGGAGGTGCCGACCGCCGACTGGCGAATGGCGCCGGTGACGGCCCTCGAGGCGGGGAAGGCGCTCGGCTGGCCCCTGGTGGTGAAGCCCTCCAAGCAGGGGAGCACCGTCGGCCTGACGGTCGTCAAGCGAGCGGAACAATTCGACGGCGCGCTTGCCTTCGCCGCCGAGTACGACGACGAGGTCATGGTGGAGCGCTTCGTGCCCGGCCGGGAGCTTACCGTCGGGATCCTCGACGGCCAGCCACTGGCCGTTGGCGAGATCATCCCGCAGCACGAGATCTTCGACTACGAATGCAAGTACACCCCGGGGATGTCGGAGGAGATCTTCCCGGCGGACCTCTCCGCGGACATCGCTCGGGAGTGCCAGCGGCTCGGACTGCTGGCCCACCGGACCCTGAAGCTGGGGAGCTACTCACGGGTGGATTTTCGCTTGACACCGGAGGGCGATCTCTACTGCTTGGAGGCGAACACCCTTCCCGGCCTGACGGCAACCAGCCTGCTGCCCCAGTCAGCCAGGGTGGCGGGCATCGAGTTTGCTGCGCTCTGCGAGCGGATGTGTCGGGGAGCCCGGAAACCGGGCTCGATGGAACATTCCTGAACCTGTTGGTGTCTAAGTAGTTGAGAGCCTATGTCCTTTAGCGGCCCGACCCTGCCCCGTCCCACCCCGACCGTGATGCGTGTGATCGCGGCCACGGCGGTCGTGCAACTGCTGCTGGAGACGATCTTCACCTCGCCCGACCTGCAGTACGCCCTGGCGCTCGATCCGGCGGGGTTCCTGCGGCACCCGTGGGGCGCCGTCACCTACCTCTTCGTCCACGGCGGCATCCTCCATCTCGCCACCAACATGCTCGGTCTCTACCTCTTCGGGACCGCGGTCGAGGCGAGGATGGGGTCGAGGCCGTTCCTGTTTTACTACTTCTACTGCGGGATCGGGGCCGCGCTCACCGCGGTCCTGCTCAGTCTCGTCTCCCACCAGGCTCCGGTGATCGGGGCCTCGGGAGCAGTGCTCGGCGTGGCGGTGGCGTTCGCGATCTACTGGCCCGATGCCGAGATTCTCGTGTTCCCGATCCCCGTCCCCATCAAGGCGCGCACCCTCGTCATCGGGCTGGCGGTGCTCGACCTCGTGTTCGCCCAGGTGGTGCACGACGGCGTGGCCCACGAGGCACACCTGGGCGGCATGGCGGCCGGGTGGCTCTTCTTCCGGCTGCGTGGCCTCGCCACCGGGCGTCCGGCGGAAACACCGACACCGCGTCGCGTGGTCATGGTCCAGCAGGGTGTGACGCGCGAGGCGGGGCCCCGAGCCGCGCCACCGCTGCGACCGGCCCCGCCACCGCCGCGCCCCGGCAATGACCCCGTCGCGGCGGAAGTGGACCGCGTCCTCGACAAGATCAGCGAGCAGGGGATTCAGAGCCTCACGCCGGACGAACACCGTTTCCTCGAGGAAGTGAGCAAGCGGAAGCAACGCGACATCCACTGACGCGGGCCGCGATCCCGGCATGAAGCGCCCCCCACGAGGCCGGTGAGGGGCGCTTTGCTTCGCCCACGAACCGACCAGCCGTGCCATCGGATACCCGATTTCCATATTCCATTGCCCCCGCCGGCGCAAGCGGGCGGAGCCATGCGCGGAGCGCACTGTCACGCCAGCGCAGGAGGCCTTGCATTGAGCCGCGATTTTTCGATATTGACCCCGTGCTGATCAATCTCGTCCCGGAATTCCTCGCCATCCTTCAGGCTGCGAATCGCAAGGCAGCGTTCGAGCAGTACCTCTCCGCGCATCGGGCCGTCCTTTCCGCATACTGGCACAACTACGTGCTGGACCTCGATAGCCAGCAGGCCGAGGCGGTCATCGACCACGCGCTCCAGGCGGATCGGCGCGATCTGCTCGACCTGCTCGAGTCGACCGACATCGAGGGCATCGTCGAGGACGCGATCGCCCAGGCCACCGACCTGCTGCAGGTCGACCGGCCCTCCGATGTCTACCTGATGGTCGGCATGGGCGCCGCCAACGCCGGAGAGCTGGTGGTCAACGGTCGCGGGGTCGCGTTCATCTGCCTGGAACATTTCACCGGTCGCGCCAACCCGGAGACGTATGGGATGGGGCTGCCGCCGGAGCTGATACCTCTGTGGGTGGCACACGAGCTCGCCCACTGCGTGCGCTACACTTCGCCCACCAGTCAGAGCGAGCTCCGACGGCTCATCGCCGAGCAGGGCGGCAACTACGACTACTGGGTGACCGGCAGCCGCGCCACGCTCCGCGAGTTGCTGGTCAACGAGGGACTTGCGGTGCACGCCGCGGAGCGAGCCTCGCCCGGCCTCGATGCGGCCACCTACTTTGGTTATCCCCGCCGGCAGTACCGGCGGCTGCGGGAGCTCGACGCCTTCCTCCGCCGCATCGTCGAGCCGGAGCTGGAAGGACGCGGCATCGGACTCCGCCTCAGGTATCTCTCCGGCGGCATGAGCCCAACGGCCCGGCTGGTCGGCGGGCGGGTGCTCCCGGAGCGCTCCGGGTACTATCTTGGCCACCGGATGGCCGAGGCGCTGGTGCAACAGCGGGGCATCGCCGCCGCGCTGCGCGCTGCGCCCGAGGAATTCCAGGCGGCCGAAGATCTCGCGCGGGGCATCCAGACCGCGTAACTTGGCGCCGAACATGGCGTCCGTTCCCATCGAATCGATCAGGGCAGCCCTCGCTGGGCGCTACGCTGTCGAGCGTGAGCTCGGACAGGGCGGCATGGCGGTCGTCCTGCTGGCTCGCGACGAACGCCACGGTCGTTCGGTCGCCCTCAAGCTGCTCCGCCCGGAACTGGCCGCCGCGATTGGCACCGATCGCTTCCTCCGCGAAATCGAGATCGCCGCCCGCCTGGCCCATCCCAACATTCTGCCGCTGCTGGACTCGGGGACGTATGCCGAGCCGGCGGGCGGACCAGAGGTCCGCCCCTACTTCGTCATGCCCTACGTGGAGGGGGAGTCGCTCCGCGATCGCCTGACTAATGGTCCGCTGCCCCTCGAGGAGTCCATCCGCCTCATCGTGGAAGTGGCCGACGCCCTCGATTGCGCCCACCGGCAGGGGATCGTCCACCGCGACATCAAGCCCGACAATGTCCTGCTGCAGCAGGGCCACGC
>JAOUIC010000160.1 GCA_029884275.1 Gemmatimonadota bacterium
TCGAAAGCCGTGCTGGTCAACATCACCGGGTTCCTGCTGTCGGATTATGCCGATCTGGGCGAGAACATGAAGTTCTACTTCCGCGACCGTCCGCCGTCGTTTGACAAGGAACGGAGCGCGGTGGCCCGGGTGATGGGGTTCCCGCGCAACATGGAGGTTGACGCCGATCTCACCTACCGCGCTCCCGGCGCCCCCGCCTTCGGCGACGCCGCCGCGCTGGGTGATTACCGCTCGATCCCGGTCACGCTCAGGTACTCGTTCTTCGCGCTGCCGGACACAATGATGGCAGTCCGGGAAGGCGACGACCGGGTGGGCTTCTTCCTCGACGCGGTGTACGACTTCTCGCGCGACCGGCAGGTCTCGTCGTTCCGCACCATGGTCAACCGCTGGCGGCTGGAGAAGAAGGACCCCTCCGCGGCGCTCTCCGACCCGGTCAAGCCGATCGTGTACTACGTGGACCGCTCGGTGCCGCTGGAGTACCGGCCCTTCGTGAAGGCGGGGATCGAGGCCTGGAACAAGGGGTTCGAGGCGGCGGGATTCACGAACGCCATCGTCGCGATGGACGCTCCCGATGACAGCACCTGGAGCGCGGAGGATATCCGCTACTCCACCGTGCGGTGGACCGCCTCCTATCGGATGGGCTACGCCATCGGCCCCTCGCAGACCGACCCCAGGACCGGCGAGATTCTCAACGCCGACGTGCTGATCAGCGCGACTTTCCCGCGCGGGTGGCTGTTCGAGTGGCAGGAGCTGGCCAGCCCGGAGGCCTTCCGCGCCGCCGCCAGGCGGTTCGCCCGCCCGATGCTCCCGGAACAGCCGGGCCTCGTCGGCCGCCTCTGCCTCTACGAGCAGGGCCTGGCCCAGCAGCTCGGCGCCCAGCATGCCATCCTCGCCGGACTGGGCGCACTTCCCGGAACGGTCGATTCCGTGCCGCTCGCATTTGTGGGGGAGGCGCTCAAGGAGCTGGTGATGCACGAGGTGGGCCACACCATCGGCCTGCGGCACAACTTCAAGAGTTCCTCGGGCACCCCGAATGCCAGGTTGCACGACACCGGTTTCACCAGGAAGAACGGCGTCGCGCTCTCCGTGATGGACTACAGCCCGGCGAACATCGCCTCCGACCCCAGGAAGCAGGGCGATTTCTACAACCACGAGGTCGGTTCCTACGATACCTGGGCCATCCGCTACGGCTACTCGGTGATCGCCGGCGCCGAGACTCCGGCCGACGAGCGCACCGCGCTCCGCAAGATCGCGAGCGAGGCCGCCGACCCCCTCCACACCTACGGCACCGACGAGGACAACTGGCTCGGTCCCTATGCCGTGGACCCGCTCACCAATGCCTGGGAACTGGGCGCCGACCCGGTCCAGTGGGGTGCTGATCGCGTCTCCCTCGCCCGGAAGGTGGAGCCATCGCTGGAATCACGGCTGATTCCCGCCGGGAACGGGTATCAGCGACTGCGGGGGGCGACCATCAGCCTGCTGTTCGAGCGGCTGAGCGCGCTGCTCCCGCTGACCAAGGAAGTCGGGGGTCTCTACTTCGCGCGGGATCACAAGGGAGATCCCTCGGCGCGTCCACCCTTCACCCCGGTCCCTGCAGAGCGCCAGCGGAAGGCGGTCGAGGTGATCACCGCCAACGCCTTCGCCGAGGACGCCTTCAAGTGGTCGCCGGAGCTGCTCAACAAGCTGGCGCCGAACCGGCTCAGCCACTGGGGTACCGGCTACGGTGCCACTCCGGTCGAGTTCGCCGCCAACGAGTACGCCTCGAGCGTGCAGATCATCCTCCTCGCCGAGCTGCTGGATCAGGTCCGGCTGGAGCGGATGATCAACAACGAATCGCGCGTGGCATCGGGTCAGGCCTACACGGTGGCCGAGCTGTTCCCCGCGCTGACCACCGCCATCTGGGCGGAGTTTGCCGCTGATGGCAAGGCGCGCAATGCCGTCGCGCTGCGCCGGCAGCTGCAGCGGGCTCACCTCGATCAGCTGAGCGCCCTGCTGCTTCCCTCGCGTCCCGGGGCCTGGATGGTCGAGGATGCGAGGTCCATCGCGCGCGCCGAGCTGCAGCAGGTCGATGCCCGCCTCGCGCAGGCGGAAAAAGCCGGCGGGCTGGACCGGATGACGCAGGCGCACATCGCCGAGTCCCGTGCGTCGATCGAGCGGACCCTGCAGGCGAGGATGGTGCTGCCGCCCGGCGCGCGGTAGCCGGCCAGGGCCCGATTCGGGCAGGCATTGCGTGGCGGGCCCGGTGGCACCGGAGGCAGGTGCCGCCGGGCCTGTCGGGCTTTGGCGCAGGCGGTACTATTCCCTGGTGAGCACAGCCGACCTGCCGAGCCATGCCACGGACCTGCGTGCGGCCCTCACCGCCGCGCTTGCCGACCGCTACACCATCGAAGCGGAGGCCGGCCGCGGCGGGATGGCGATGGTGTTCCGCGCCCTCGACCGCCGGCACGATCGGCCCGTTGCCATCAAGGTGGTCCAACCCGGACTGCTCACCGCGCAGGAGTCCGCCGACCGGTTTCTCAGGGAGATCCGCTTCGCCGCGCAGCTGACCCACCCGCACATCATGCCGTTGTTTGACTCAGGCGCTGTGCGCCTGAGTCATCCCGAGCGGCGCGAGGGACCTCCTGAGCTGCTCTACTACGTCATGCCGTACCTCGAGGGCGAGACCCTGCGTCAGCGACTCGAACGGGAGCGGAAACTGCCGATCGACCAGGTCCTTCGCATCGCCCGGGCGCTCGCCGGCGCGCTGGACCATGCGCACCGCCGGCAGATTCTGCATCGCGACCTCAAGCCGGAGAACATCCTGCTGCACGACGGCGAGCCACTGCTCTCCGACTTCGGGGTTGCGCGGGGGCTGTGCGAGGTGTGCGACTCGGAGGCGGTGACCGAGCCGGGGATCGCCATCGGCACACCGGCCTACATGAGCCCGGAGCAGGCCAGCGGCGACCCGGCGCTCGACCCCCGCAGCGACCAGTACAGCCTCGCCTGCGTGATCTACGAAATGCTCGCCGGCCGGCCGCCGTTCGCCGGGAGCGGGCCCCGGGCGACTATGGCGCGGCAGGCGGTGGAAGTCGCCCCGTCCGTCCGCGAGCTCCGGCCCCAGACCCCCGTCGCGCTCGAGCGGGCGCTCTGCCGGGCGCTGTCCAAGTCGCCCGATGAGCGCTTTCCCTCGATGGCGGAATTCATGGACGCCATGGATGGACCGGCGGAGGCGCTCTCCCCGCCGCATGCGGCCGTCAGCGGGCGCTCCATTGCCGTCCTGCCGTTTGTCAACGCCAGTCCCGATCCCGAGTTCGAGTACTTCAGCGACGGGATGACCGACGAGGTCATCAGTGCGCTCGCCAATGTCAGCGGTCTCCGCGTCGCGTCACGCACGTCGGTCTTCGCCCTGAAGGGCCGGCGCGAGGACGTGCGGAGTCTCGGCGCCCAGCTCGGCGTCTCCGCCGTGCTGGAAGGGACGGTGCGGAAGGCCGGCACGCGGCTCCGCCTCACGGCGCAGCTGACCGACGTCGCCGATGGACGCATCCTCTGGTCGGAGCGGTACGAGCGTGACGACCGGGACGTCTTCGCCATGCAGGACGACCTCTCTCGCGCGATCGTGGACCGGCTGAGGGCGGGCATGGTCCAGCCGATCGGCGACCTTCACCCGCGGCGCTACACCGGAAACCTCCGGGCCTACGACCTCTACCTCAAGGGACGGTTTGCCTGGAACCAGCGCACCGACGGAAGCGTGACCGAGGCGATCCGGCTGTTTGAGGCCGCCATCGTCGAGGATCCGGGATACGCGCTGGCATACACCGGCCTGGCGGACGCCCACGCGCTGCACCTGGACTACCGGGTCGGACCGGTCGAGGCGGGCATGCGGCGCGCCCGGGAGTACGCCCGCAGGGCGATCGCACTCGACGAGACCCTGGCCGAGGCGCACTGCTCGCTGGCCTGGGTGACCTTCATCCACGACTGGGACTGGCCCCTCGCCGGTCGCGAGTTTCGGCGGGCCATCGAGCTCAACCCCCGCTACGCCACGGCCCGCCAGTGGCACGCCTGGTATCTGGCCGCCATGGGGAGGCTGTCGGAAGCACTGGCCGAGGCCCATCGCGCGATGGAGCTGGATCCGGCCTCAGTCTCGATCCGGCGCGGTCTCGGTTGGCTCTACTGCGTGGCGCGCGAGCCCGAGTCTGGCGTGGCGGTGCTCAGGCAGGCGGTCATCATGAACCCCGAGGCGCCCGAGAGCCGCATCACGCTCGGCATCGCTCATCAGCAGGCCGGCCAGTTCGAGGAAGCAGAGCGGGCCCTGCGGGCAGCCCTGGAGATGGCTCCCGCGGACACTCACGCCCTGGCGACGCTCGCGCGGACGCTGGTCGCTGCCGGCCGGCGGGAAGAGGCGCTGCGCCTTGCGGGCGAGGTCAGGGCACTGGACCGGAGCCGCTACGTCTCGCCGAGCGATCTCGCCAAACTGGCGATCGGGATCGGCGAGTTCGATGCGGCGTTCGCCGCCCTCGAGCGCGCACGGGAGGAGCGCCGGGGCTGGCTGGCCTACCTGAGGGTGGATCCCCTGTTCGATCCGATCCGGGGAGATCCGCGGTTTGAGGCGCTGGTTCGGTTGCTGCGGCTGGCGCCGTAGGGACCGCCCAGGAGCGGCCCCTGCGGCTTCACGACGTCTCGCGCACCAGGTCGGCGTTGCTGGCGGTCCGTCGCATCAGCGTGAGCACCTGCTGCATCGCGTCCACCGGCGTCATCGGCGCGAAACGCGCGCGGAGCGTCTGCGACACGGCCAGCAGCGGCGGCGGGAGCAGCAGTTCCTCCCGTCGCGTGCCGCTGGCCTTGAGGTCGATAGCCGGAAAGATCCGCCGCTCGGCCAGCTCGCGGCTCAGGGTGAGCTCGCTGTTGCCGGTGCCCTTGAACTCTTCGAAGATCACCTGGTCCATCTTGGAGCCGGTGTCGATCAACGCGGTCCCGATGATGGTGAGCGAGCCGCCCCCCTTGGCATCGTCGATCCTGCGGGCGCTGCCGAGGAAGCGCTTGGGCTTCTCCAGCGCGGAGGAGTCGAGGCCCCCGGTCATGGTGCGGCCGGTGCCGCGTTCGACGGTGTTGTAGGCCCGCGCCAGCCGGGTGATGGAGTCGAGTACCAGCACGACGTCTTCGCCCTGTTCCACCCGCCGCCGCGCGCGCTCCAGGGTCAGCTCGGCCACG
>JAOUIC010000161.1 GCA_029884275.1 Gemmatimonadota bacterium
TGGCCTATGTCGGGGTGGTGGTACCACTGCTTCTCTTCGAGGTCCGATTCGTCCGATGATGCTGCTCCAGGAGAAACTCAACGTCGGCGAGATGGTCCTGCATCACACCGCGGATGCATGGACCCTCGACTTCTACCCGCTCGGGAAGATTCACCTCCCGCGTTTCGCCGACGTCCACCTCGGCCCGGTCACGCTGAACCTCTCGCCCACCAAGCACGTGGTCTTCATGGTGCTGGCGGCGGTGCTGGTGTTCCTGACCATGAAGCTGGCGGGTCGGTCGCTGGCGAAGCAGCGGGCCGGCGAGCGGGCTCCCATGGGGTTCGCCAACGCGATCGAAGGGCTGGTCCTGTTCGTCCGCAACGACATCTGCATCGCCAACATCGGTCACGGCGGGGCCAGGTTCGCGCCGCTCATCCTGTCGCTGTTCTTCTTCATCCTGTACGGCAACCTGCTGGGTCTGATCCCATGGGGATCGAGCCCCACCGGCAACCTGGCGGTCACCGGAGCGCTGGCGCTGCTCGTGCTGGTGACGGTCGAGGTGGCGGGGTTCCTGAAACTCGGCGCCAAGGGGTATCTCGGGACGATCTTTCCGCACTTTCCCGGCCTCACCGGTGTCGGAGCCACGGTGATGGCGGTGGCGATGTCGCCCATCGAGCTCATGAGCAAGCTGGTCAAGCCGTTCGCCCTCGCGGTCCGTCTCTTCGGCAACATGACGGCGGGTCATTTCGTGATCCTGTCGCTGTTCGGGATCGTGTTTCTGTTCGGCAATCTCGGCGCGGCGAGCTGGGGCATCGGCATCGTCACCGCGATGCTGGTGACCGGTATCATGCTGCTGGAGCTGATCGTGGCGGTGCTGCAGGCATACGTCTTTGCGCTGTTGAGTTCGGTGTTCATCGGCCTGATGCAACACGAGCATTAGGCGATTGGTCGTAGGGACGGGCCTCCGTGCCCGTCCATGAGTGGTATGGGCGGGCCTCTGCGCCCGCCCCAGGGTCAGGTGGCGGCGTTCGGCCTCCCGACCCGGTAGCTCACCGGATGGTGAGTGATGCCCGTCGGTCTCACGACCAGGGACGGGCCACGGAGACGGCACCGCGGCGGGAGACGCGGTGGTCCGGCCGGCGGACGCGGATAATCACACAATCTCCCCCAGTGTCTCAATGGAGAATGACATGCTGAACATGCTTGCCCTGCTTCAGGAGGCCGTCGCGGCGGCTCCCAACTACGGCTGGCTCGGCGCCGGAATCGGCGTGGGCCTCGCCATCATCGGCGCCGGCATCGGTCTCGGCCGGATCGGCGGCTCGATGGCCGAGTCCATCGCGCGGCAGCCGGAGGCGGCGGGCGAGATCCGCGGCGCGGGCCTGCTGATCGCGGTGCTGCTCGAGGGCGCCACGATCATCGCTCTGGTGTTCGCGCTGCTCTTCAAGCTGCTCTAACCCGGCGCCGGGTACCGACTCATGACGTTCATGCTGCTCGCGCTCGCCGCCGAAGAGGCGGGGCATGCCGCTCCGACCTCGCCATTCGAGGTGAATTTCGGCCTGTTCTTCTGGACCTGGCTGGTCTTCGGCGTGCTGATGTTCGTGCTGTGGAAGTTCGCCTTCCCGGCGATCCTCAAGGCCACCGAGGAGCGGGAGCAGACCATCGCGCGCCAGCTCGAGGAGGCGGCCAAGGCCAACACCGACGCCCAGGCGCTGCTGGAGCAGAACCGCAAGGCGCTCACCGAGGCCAGGCACCAGGCGCAGTCGCTGCTGGCCGAGGCGAAGGCCGCCATCGAGAAGGAACGGGCCACCGCGACCGAGAAGACCCGGCAGGAGCAGGAGGCGCTGCTCGACCGCTCGCGCCGCGAGATCGTGGCCGAGCGGGACAAGGCGATGACCGAGCTCCGCCGCGAGGCGGTGGACCTGTCGCTCGCCGCCGCCGCCCGCCTGCTGGGGCGGCGCATGGACAGCGCCGCGGACCGGGCGCTGGTCGAGGAATACCTGAGCTCGCTGGAGAAGGCCCATTGAGTTCCGAGAGCATCGCCCTCAACTACGCCGAGGCGCTGTTCCAGCTCGGCGAATCGAGCGGGCGGACGCAGGAGTTCGCCGACCTGCTCGACGCCGTGGTCCATGGCGTTGCGGCCGCGCCCCGGGTACGGGCGGTGCTGCTCTCGCCCAAGGTCACCAAGGCCCAGAAGTGCGCCCTGATGGCGACCGCCCTGCCGGACGCCCCGCGGGAGTTCGTGGCCTTTCTGCAGTCGGTGATCCGACGCGGCAGGCAGGCGCTGTTTGGCGAGATGGTGCGGCAGTACCAGGAGCTGCTCGACGTGAAACTGGAGCGGGTCCGGGCGGCCGTGACCGTGGCTCGGCCGGCTGACGAGGGACTCAGGCGCCAGATCACCGAGAGCCTCACCCGGGTCATGGGGAAGGAAGTCCTGCCCCACTTTCACGAGGACCCCGAGATTCTCGGCGGCGTCATCGTGCGGGTCGGCGACCGGGTGTTCGACGGCTCGGTCCGCCGGCGGATGACGCTGCTGCGCCGGCAGCTGCTGTCGAGGTAGCGAGCCAGGGGGACGATGGGACAGCGGGGATGACGGGGCGGGTCACGGGACCCGCCCCGTCTCGTTTCCTGCAGGTCGCGGGCTCCGCCGGCCAGCCGTTCCCGAGTATCATACGACATGCTGACGATCATGCTGAGCGCCCTGCTGCTGCAGGGCGCCATCCCGAGCCCCGCCTACTGGCAGCAGGAAGTCCGCTACGACATCCGGGCCCGTCTCGACGAGCCCAGCGGCGTCCTCGCCGGCAGCCAGCGGATGATGTACGTCAACCGCTCGCCGGACACCCTCGGCACCATATCGTTCCACCTGCATCTCAACGCGTTCCGCCCCGGCTCCCGGTGGTCGGCCGCGGACTCCGCCGAGCGCCGGCGGCGGTTCAACGACCTCAAGGAGCCGGATTACGGCTTCAACCGGATCGCCAACGTGCGGATCATGGGCCGGCCGGTGGAACCGATCTGGCCGCTCGCCCCCGACAGCACGATCGTCCGGTTTCTGCTCCCGGCTCCCCTCGCCCCGGGCGATTCGACGGTGGTGGAAATGGACTGGTCGGGACGGCCGTCCACGACCGTCCGCCGGCAGGGCCGGCGCGGACGGCAGCTCGACTTCGCCCACTCCTATCCCAAGGTGGTGGTGTACGACCGCGCCGGCTGGCACGAGCGGGCGCTCGAGCCCGCAGGCGAGTTCTACGGCGAGTTCGCCACCTACCTGGTGGACCTCGACGTGGCCGAGGATCAGGTGCTGGGCGCCACCGGGGTGCCGCTCTGCGGCGATCCCGGGTGGGCGGGCGCCAACCAGGTTCCCGACCGCCCGATCCACACCAGGAGGGATTTCTACCCCGCCGCTCCCGCCTGTCCCGACCTTGCCGCCGAACCCGGCAGGAAGCGGGTCGTCTGGTACGCAGAGGACGTACATCACTGGGCCCTCAGCCTGAACCCCGAGTACCGCTACGAGGGATCGGCCTGGGGCGACGTGGCCATACACGTGCTCTACCGCCCCGGTGACGAAGCGACCTGGGGCGGTGGCCTCGCCACCAACCGGATCGCCAAGGCGCTCCAGTGGCTCGACTTCGTCTTCGGGAAGTTCGCCTGGCCCCAGATCACCGCGGTGCACCGGCTTGACGGGGGCGGCACCGAGTTCCCGATGATGATGCACAACGGCTCGGCGTCGCAGGGCCTGATCATCCACGAGCTGGGGCACAACTACACCCAGGGGATCCTGGCGAACAACGAGGGCCTCGAAGGATGGCTGGACGAGGGATTCTCGGACTTCCAGGGGGCGCTGTTCGATGAGTCCGAGGGCCGGGAGGGCTTCTCCGCGAGCGCGGAAGCGCGGATGACCGGCTGGGACCTGGACGGGATGACCGAACCGGCCAGTCTCGACGCCAGGGCGTACCGCGACTTCAACAGCTACAACATCGGCGTCTACAGCCGCGGCGAGCTGTTCTTCCACCAGCTCAGGTACCTGGTGGGGGACGAGGCGCTGCTCAGGATCCTGCGCACGTTCTACGACCGCTGGAAGCTCAAGCATGTGGATGAGGCGGCATTCCGCACGGTCGCGGAGGAGGTGTCGGGGCGCAACCTGTCGGACTTCTTTGCGCAGGGGCTGCACGACGTGGTGCTGGCCGATTTCGCGGTGGGGAAGGTGCGTGTTGTTGGTAGGGGCGGAGCTGCAGCCCCGCCCCCACCCAAAGATGCGGGATGGGAAACGACGGTCGAAGTCCTCCGGAAGGGCGAGGCGCGGCTGCCGGTCGAGGTGTGGGTGCTGGGAGAGTCCGACACCGCCATGGCGCGGACTCCCGGCGTGGCCCGGTCGGAGCGGGTCACGGTGTCGACCCGCTCGAAGCCGCGGGAGGTCTTGCTGGATCCACGGCGACAGACTCGCGACTGGAACCTGCTCAACAACGCATGGCGGCGCGGCTGGCCTTTCGCGTCGCGCCGGCCGAAGCCGGACCACTACTTCGACACCGGACTGAGCCAGCCGATCCACCGGGACCGTGGTTCCGCGGGGTGGATGCCGGCCGGCTGGTACAACGATGCGGCCGGCATCACACTCGGCTTCCGGAGCCGGAGCGACTACTTCGGCCGGTTCGAGCAGAACCAGCTCTGGATGAGTTACGGCACCGGCTGGGAGAGTGACCGGAATGTCGAGGACCTGGACTTCCATCTCCGGCTCAGGAATCCCACGGCGCTTCACCGTCCGGGGGAGAGCCAGACGCTGGAGGCATTCCGCGTGGAGGGTCGGTTCGGGGCCCGGCTGGGCTGGGAGCGGACGAGGCGCGAGCACCTCGGGTGGGGCCCGGTCCATAGCGAGGGAATGTGGCTGAGCTGGATACAGGTCGGCGACGACCGCTATCTCGACCGGGGCTATTACGACGATGCGGGCACGGTCGAACTCGCCTTGAGCCGCGGCATCCGCGACCAGCTCAACGGCTGGAGACTCTCGGGCAAGGTGACGGTGGCCGGGGGGCTGGCGTACAACTCCGACGGCCTGGCGGCCGCCACAGGACGGAGCGATCTGGACGAATTTTATGGCCGCTTCCTGCTCGATGCGCGGGCGGGCCGGACGCTCGCGACGAAGTGGGGGGTCGCGGGCCGGTTCTACGCCGGCATGAGCACCAGCGGCTCTCCGGCGGTCAAGCAGCGGC
>JAOUIC010000162.1 GCA_029884275.1 Gemmatimonadota bacterium
CACCTGGGCCAGGCCGTTCTCGGGCACGTGGAACTCGCCCTGCAGGCGCCGGCCGGCGCAGGCGATGTCGCTCAGGACGTCGCCTTCCTGGACCACCGAGCCGGGGGTGGCGACATGCAGCTTGAGGATGGTCCCGGCGCATGGTGCGACCACGACCAGCCCCTTGTCAGTGAGGTCGCTCAGGTCGTTGCGGATGATCCCCAGCCGGATCTCGGCCGATTCGATGGCTTCGTCGAGGGAGTGCCTGGTCTCGCTGTACTCGATGTCCCGCGCGGCCGCGTCTTCCGCGAGGCGCTCGAGGTCGCCCTGCGCGTCGTTGAGCTCGTCCTTGGCGACCTGCACTTCCTCGGCGAGGGTGGCGACCTCGAGCGCGAGCCGGGTCGCGTCGACCCGGTTGACCGACCCGGTCTTGGCGCCGGCTTCCATGCTGTCGGCCAGCTCGCGGGTCAGCGCCAGCCGGCGCTCCTTCGATTCCAGCACCGCGCCCAGCGAGGCGATCCGGGTCCTGAGGCGGCGCTCTTCCGCCTGGCCGGCCCGGCGGCGGGTCTCGTACTGGCTCGCGACGATGCGCAGCCGCAACTGGTCGTTCCGCACCTGGGCCTCCAGCTGGCGTGCGTCACCCGACCGCTCGCTCAGCGACGACGAGCGCAGGATCATGATGGGCGCGCCGAGGCCGATGGTGTCGCCCTCGTGGATCCGCACCTCCGCCACCACACCGGCCCGGCGGGCGCGGACCGGATCGGCGCCGTCGGTGGGGACCAGCGTGAACGCTCCGCTGACCGTCTCGGGAACCCTGACCACGACCGTGGCGATCAGGCCCAGGACCGCCATGGCGATCACGACATGCGAGAGCCCCCGGGCCGCCCAGGGGGGCGGCTCGACGTCGAGGAAGGGGGCGGAGGACTGGTCGCGTTCGATGGGCATCGGCGTTACAGCTCCAGCTGCTGGCTGACGAGGTAGTAGTACAGCCCCTGCCGGCGCATCAGGTCGTCATGGGTGCCCTGCTCGACCAGGCGGCCGCGCTCGAGCACCAGCAGCAGGTCGGCGTTGCGGACCGTGGAGAGCCGGTGCGCGATGACGAACGAGGTGCGACCATGGAGCAGCTGGTCGATGTTCTCCTTCACCGCCCGCTCGCTCTCGGTGTCGAGCGCGCTGGTGGCCTCGTCGAAGATCAGCACCGGCGGCTTGTGGTAGAGGGCCCGCGCGATGGCGACTCGCTGGCGCTGGCCGCCGGAGAGTCCGATGCCGCTCTCGCCGATCTTGGTGTCGTAGCCCAGCGGCAGCCGCTCGATGAACTCGCGGGCGTTCGCGACCTGCGCGGCCCACATGACCCGGTCGAGATCGGGCTCCTCCTCGCCGAAGCCGATGTTGCGCGCGATGGTGTCGTCGAACAGGTGGTTCTCCTGCAGCACGAAGCCGATCTTCCGGCGCAGGTCGCGGTAGTTGAGGGTCTTGAGGTCGATCCCGTCGTACTGGATGGTGCCCTCGGTGGGCTCCATGAGACCGGCGAGGCACTTGATGAGGGTCGTCTTCCCCGACCCGCTCCGGCCGACGATCGCCACGTTGGTGCCGGGCGGCACCTCGAAGGTGATGTCCTCCAGGATCGCGGGGGATTCAGGGCCGCCATACCGGAAGCCCATCCCCCGGAGCTGGATGCGACCCTGCAGCGACTTGACCGGGATCAGGCGGCTGCGGTCATGGCCCTGCTCCGGCTCCTGCTGGAAGATGTCGTCCAGCCGGTTGAGCAGAACCGAGACCTGCTGGAGGTTGTCGTACAGCGACACGAGGGTGAGGAGCGGGGAGTTGGCCAGCGCGACCAGGGCGTTGAAGGCGACCAGGGCGCCGATGGACATGCGGCCGGCCATGACTTCGCCGGCGCCCACCAGGAGGAAGAGGAGCACCGTCACCAGGGTGACCGAGTGCACCATCCCCTCGTAGGTCATCATGGTGTAGTCGGCCTTGAACCGGCTCCGGGCCACGCTGTTGAACTGCCTGAGCATCAGGTCGCGGAAGTTGTGCTCGGCCGCCAGCGACTTGACCGTCTCGATGCCGCGGATCGCGTCGATCTGGAACGACTCGTACTTGCCGTAGGCCTCTTCCATCTCGATGTACAGTGGCCGGAACCACTGGCCGCTGATGCGCATCATCAGGACGAGGATCGGAAGGGTGATCAGGAACACCAGCGTCAGCTTGGGACTGTACACCAGCATCAGCGCCAGCGCGGCGAGCAGCTGGGCGACCGACGTCAGGGCCGAGACCCCGTGCTCCACCAGGAACTCCCGCACCTGCCAGATCCCCGACAGCCGCCGCTGGATGTCTCCGGTGCGGCGGGTGTTGAAGTACGACATCGGGAGGGCCAGCATGCGGTGGGTCAGGAAGTCGAGCGTCGCCGAGTCCACCCGCACCGCCATCCAGCTGAGGAGATATCGCTGGATGAGGCTCGCCGCGAGCGTGAAGACGATCACCCCGCCCATGGCCGCGATCAGCAGATGGAGCAGGCCGAAATCCCGCTCGACCAGCACCCGGTCCACGATCACCTGGGTGAAGACGGGGATGACCATCTCCAGCGCGCTGACGATGAGCGCCAGCGCGGTCGCCTGGCCGATCAGCCCGTGGTACGGCTTGAAGAACGGGAGCATCCAGGCGATGCCCGGACGGGCCGAGGCGTTCTGCGCAAACGCCTCGGTGTACTCGAACAGCGCCGTGTACCCGCTCCAGTTCCTGGCGAAGGTGGCCCGGGAGATCTTGCGCTTGCCGGCGCCCGGGTCCGACACCTTCATGCCGTCGCCGTCCACGTCGTACAGGACGACCCAGTGGTTCCCCTCCCAGTGGACGATGGCCGGGAGCGGGATCTGGTCGATGTTGCTCATCGAGGCCTTCACCGCACGGGCGGCGAGGCCCAGCTCGTTGGCGGCCTCGCAGATCGCGCGGAGACTGGCTCCGTCGAGGCTGGTGTGCACCAGCTGCCGGATGCGAGCGAGGCCGATGTCCTTCCCGAAGTGCCGGCAGACGATGGCGAGGCTGGTCGCCCCGCAGTCCATCTCGTCGATCTGCCACAGGTGGGGGAAGCGCCGGATCTTCTTCCGGCGCTTGACGAATCGGCCCTTCTCGTCGGCGAAGGGCGCCTCCGGCGCAACCCCCCCCTCCTCCGGCTGCTTCGTCTCGTCGATGGTCTCGTCGATCTGGTCGGTCCCGACCTTGTCGCTCACCGCCGCGTCGGCCGGGAGCAACTCCTGGAACAGGTCGATCGGGATTTGAGCGGTGTGGCGGAAGTCGTACTGCGCGATCCGCTCCTCGATGGCGTCGCGGAAGGCGGGGTACTTCTCCAGCAGGTCGGAGTAGGTCTCCTGCGTCAGCTGAAGCAGCCGGCAGGCGGTGACCGCCTCGACCGAGGCCTCGCGGGGCTGGTCACGGAAGACGGACAGCTCGCCGAAGAACTCGCCTTTGCGGAGGAAGGCCACGTTGCGCCGCCGGGCACCCACGCCGACATGCACCCGGCAGCGTCCCTCCTCGAGGATGTACATCGGGCCGGGCGCTTCGCCTTCCTCGATGATCGTGGTATTGGGCGCGACCTCCACCGGCTCGAGCGCGGCCAGCAGCTCCCGCATCGCCTCGGCGGGGAGCTGGTTGAAGACGCTGAACTGGCGGAAGAAGCCCTGCAGGTGGCGGTGACGGCGCTGGAGCTCGAAGTACTCCTTGACCTCGGGGCGCTGGCGGATCAGCGCGTCCACCATGGACTGGTCGAGGCGGAGCACCTCCACGTCGCCGCTGGCGCGGACCCGGACCGAGCGGACGCCCGGGTTGAGGAAATCGCCTTCGCCGAAGGTGTCGCCCGGGCCCAGGGTGCCGAGCGAGAGCTCATCCCCGGTCTCTGAGCGCTTGACGGCGCGCGCCTTGCCGCTGATCAGGAGGAAGAGGGCGTCGGCCGGCTCGCCTTCCTTGACGATCTCCTGCCCGAAGGTGTACTGCGCCGGCACGAAGCTCCCGATCACCAGCTCCCGGACATCCGCGGGGAGAAACTGGAGAATCGGGACGTCCTCAAGGAACTTCGCCAGCTCCTCACGCTCCACGCGCCCTCCTCAATCCACCAGCCAGCGGATCCGCCGGCTGACCTGCTCGCGAACGGCGCGCTCTCCCGCCTCACGGGCGGCCAGCTCGGCGGTGTCGGGGTCATCCAGCGCCGGCAGCGACTTCTCCTCGACCGCGAACAGCGCCCATTGGTCGCCGGAGCGCAGCGGCCCCACGAGGTCACCGCTCCGTGCAGGGAGCAGGGCGTTACGCAGGTCGGATTCGACCTCGCTCAGCAGGAGGCGCACATCCTCGACCTCGGCCCGGGCCCCGGTGGCGACTTCTTCCAGGGACATCCCGTCCTCCCGGACGCAGAGGGCGGCCTCCCGGGCGTGCGCTTCGGTGGAAAAGTGCGCCACGGTGCAGTGGAGGCGGACCCATTCCAGACGGTGGTGCTCGACCTCGCGCCGAACCGCCTCCGGCGTGGTGACCTGGCTTCGAAACTTGGCTTCGGCCGCCTGCAGCCGGCGCAGGCGGGACAGCCGCCGTGCAAGGCGATTGGGGTCCAGCCCGGGCAGCCGCTCCGCCAGTTCCGTTTCCTCCTCGGTGAGCTCCACCGTCGGCAGGGTCCGATACTCGGCGCTCTCCCCGATATGCCCCGCACCCACCAGGGTCTCCCCGGTGGCGCCGATGCCGTACTCGGATGTCGCTCCCACCCCTTCGGCCCCAGCAGCGGCGACCCACTCTGCCAGCCCCTCGGCCAACTCGCGGCCGACGTCGGCGCAGATCCAGAGGTCGCGCATGGCGTCCAAGATCTCCTGTGGTGACGCCGGATGGTCCTCGATCCACTGCTCCAGCCGATCCTCACATTGGGCGCGGAGTACCTCCCGCTCGACATACCCCATCCACTCCCCGGCGGTAAGGCCATGGGACTCGAGCCATTCCTCCGTCTCTGCGGCGGTGATCAGTTCGCGTTCGTAGCGGTACTCGCCGGCGGCCGCTTCGATCTTGTCGTCGGGCGTCGGCTCGCCGGAGGACTCGAAGTGGGCCTGGCAGGCCAGGCCGGCACGCACGCCCTCCTCCAACTCGTCCCACTGCCCCGTCAGCATCGCGTACAGGGCGACGTCCTCCCAATAATAGGGCTCCGCCCCTGACT